>CAZQXW010000004.1:0-14305 GCA_964597365.1 uncultured Thermoplasmatales archaeon
TTTCTTTTGCATGGAGATAACATCCTAATGAATATTCGAATGCATCAGTCCATCCAGCTCCGTGTATTAGAATTCTATTTAGTTTTAATTTATCTATAAGTAACCTAGATATATAATATTCTCTGAAAGCCCATTCATAAACTCCTCCAGCTCCTCCAGCTCCTGATTCTAAGTAAGATAGCATTCTTGGATTTAAGAATGATTGAAGAAATCCACAATGTTCACACTTAAACCAATGTTTATTAACCCTCCAATTAGAATTATATAATGTTTCATATTTCTTAACTGAAGATCCACACACAAGACATTTTCTCTTTCTTTTAGCTAACCATATTCTACTCATTATCCACCTGGACTCATACAACGTTTACAGATGAAATTATCTGGTGACTCTTCTTTTCCTTTTACCTTATTAACCATATTCTTCCAATTATCTGAACTAAAGTGTTCTTCTATTGTTATATTATTTAGATTATTAGTTACTGTCTCGTGATGATAATCCATACAACATAAAGTAATTTCTCCTGTATATATAACATGTAAACATCCTTTAATTCTAAGACAATCAAATGGATGTTGTTTATCTATTTGTCTCACAATTTTATTATAGTCCCATCCTTCTATCTCAACATTGCCTGCTCTATTATGGAATATTTTTGGTTCTATAACTAGGTTCTTTCTATTTATACTATTCTCTTCTAATATATTCTCTAAATACCTAGTTACACCTCTATAAGGGTTCATTCTAAACTTTCTATCTAAAGAGAAAGCCATATCTTGAACTGATATTTTCATATTACCATTAAATTTCTGTAATAAATATATCATATTCTTTTTAGCTTTATCATATGGAACCTTCATAAACTTTTCAAATGATTCTTTATCTACTCCATGATGACTTATTGTAAATTTACCATAGAAGTTATTTTCTTTAAATAAATCATATGTTTTATCTATAATATCCTTATTTAATAACCCCATATTAGATGATAACTCTACATATGGCTTATCTAATTTCTCATAAGCTAATTTTACTTTATCTAATATATATTTATCTGCATAAGGTTCATTGCAGAGATACGGAGCAAATTTACCACTAAACTCAGGATCATATTCATATATATTTTTAAGTATTTTATTATATAACTTATCACTCATTTTTCCAGGATTGTCAACATACCATGAACTTTTATATGGACAACATATACACCTTGCATTACACACACTTGTTGTTTGTATCTGTACTAAATTTAACTTTCTATTAAAATCCCATGGTTTGAAATTATCCATGATAGTGCCTCGAAATATTATACATGTATCCTTGTAATCCTGATTTATCTGTTCCTACATGAAGAACATAAGAGTCATCACTTTTAGTATAAGGTATAGCTCTCCATCCATACCAATGATGTTTATCATCCATTACTTTACAGTTGTAATTAGATACTGCCATAGATAATGCAAATTCATTGTGATGCATATCATCTACAGTATTAGGACTATCTATCTCGTTGTTGTTATACATTTTATAATATTTAATGAAATCATCTTTAATCTTCATATGTGTTTTATTCTTAAATATAACAAACCCATCGTTATATGGTATAGAATCTAAAGGAAGATTAAATCTAGCTAAATTTGTTTCCCATGTTTCTTGATTCCATGTTTCTTTCATATTATTATCTATAGAACGACAAGGTTCTTCTCTTCCAAAGAAATCATAGTCCCCATCTAACAACTCTCTTGGATCCTTTAATATAATTGTATCACAATCTAAGAATACCAAATTATCACAATCTATATCACACATCTCTATTTTATATTTAAAATTAGGTAGGTCTAATTCCTCGTAGAATTTATTTCCTTCATATATAGTAGCATATTTATTAAATATTTTCTTTAGACGTTCTATTCCATTTGGAGGATTAACTATTAAAATTATATCCTCTTTAGGTATAAACTGAGATAAGGTTCTAACTGAATTAGATACTTGTTTCCTGAAACTCCTATTATATGATAAACAATATACAAATTTAGTAGACATACTATTTCCTTATTCTAAAATAACTAGTTAAGCTCTTACGTTGAATATTAGATAAATTAGGTCTTATTCTTATATTAAGTAAATATTTTTCTCCATTATATATATTACGTATTTTATTATTGCAATATAAATATGCTATTATCATTGTTGATGTTCTACTATTTTCATCATCACAATGAACAAGGACTTTACCATTTAATTTATTTATTAGATTTAAGAATTGAGTTATTTGTTTATAGTTAATATTTGAGTTATTCTGTATAGGAATCCAATAATATCCTATTTTTCTTTTAGTTAATTCATATATATCATCATGATACTCTTCTCTTAGATTAATAATATAATTTATATTTTTATCTTCTAGTATCTCGTAGTTAGATAAAGAAGATGAAACAAATAACTTATCATCTATTCTTTTTAATTTCATAATTCCTCCTATACATTTCCTGGTTTAATTTGTTTCTTATCCCAATTAACAAGGGGATAAATATTCCATTTCTTATAGAAATAATCTTTGGCTTCTTTGCCATTAAAATCCTCATAAGATAAACTTCCATATTTGAATGGCTTTGGATCGTGTATGAATTGTTGTTTACAATATGTTTCTAATTTAATATTTTGTTTATTACATTGAAGAAAGAAATCTAATCTATCTCCTTTCCACTTAAACTTATCATCCCATCTTACCTTTGAATATACTTTATTTTTATCCATAATCATAGAATGTAGACATTCGTCTGTATTTATACATTCTAAATTAAATTGATTAGTGAATTGATATGGAACTGGTAACTTCTTAATATATTTTTTATTTTCTGCTCTAGCTAATAGATATATCATAGATTGATGTCTGTGTGAGTTATAAAATGTATCAAACCAAGTACCACCTATGATATATGGATCTTCTTCTTTCTTACATTTATCCAACATACTCTCAATTATTCCTTTTTCTTTTAGGTATACATCATCGTCCATATGCATTAAATATTGAGTATCACAATTATCTGCTATTATATTATTTGATTCACAACATCCTATTTTCTTATCTTCTATTTCTATTAATTTGGCGTTACTAGGTACATTATTTATATATGCATCTTTATTATCAGTGAATGCCTTAGAATTATCAAGTATAATTAAGTTATATGGGATATCAGTGAATGCGTTTATAGACCTTATACATCTCCTAAGTATCTTAGGTCTTCCACATGTAGCTATTCCTATAGTTAACTCTTTCATTATTCTAACCTTATCTTAATTCTATTAAAGTTTTTCTCTTTAAATGTTATTAATGCATGCATAAGTGCTTCTCTATGATATGTACACGGTATTGGACCAACCTCTTTAATTTTATTTATACCTTTATAGAATGTAACATATCCATCAAACTCTGGGTACATTAGTCTAAATACCCCAATTCTCTTAATCTTTCCTTGATTATATCTTCATCTTCTTTAGATATCTTTGATTTCTTCCTTCTATTCCTATATAATCTTTCATCAATTGCTTTCTTTCCTTCATCTGCATTAAATTTATCTATAATAGTATTTACTTTCTTTATCTCTTCATCATAGTTTGATAATAATTTATTATAATTAACTATAACATATTCTATGTCTATTCTATCTCTCATTTCATTTATAATAGTATTATCTAATCTTTGTAGAGACTTCTTAAGTTTCTTTCTACTAAACTTTTTATTTGACATCTTTTGAGTTGAATCTATAACCTCATTGAGATCTCTTTGCATATATATTATTGAGTAATTTCCAGGTGGTAAACATCCAATTCCATAAGAAGTTATTTTTATAAATTTATCATCATATTTAGATAAATCTATACTTTGTTTTCTTAATTTATTTATTATCTTTCCACCTTCAAGTTCATAATATCCTCTAGGGTTATTTTCATCTGCTTTTCTAGATTCATCATAAACTATATCTATACCCGCTTTCTCTAGTATTTGCATCATTAATGAAGTTCCAGACCGTTCTAATCCTGATACAATATAATTAACCATATATTTCATCTCTTTCCATTAAGAATTCGAATATCTCTCTATCCCACATAGGTAAAACCCAATTCTTATTATCTTTTTCAAATATAGGAAGAGTATTAATTCCAGCTTGCTTCCAGTAATCCCTATCTTTCTTACTCTTAGAAATATCAATCTCTTTATAATCAATTTCATTCTCATCTAAATACTTTATAGCTTCCAGACAAGTTTCATCATTAGGTTTTGTATAAACTAAAAGCATACTACCCCTCTATATCAATTTTATCTACTTTGTCTTTATTGATAGCAACAGTTATATCTAGTATTCCATTTATGAATGTAACTTTTGTTTTATCTTTTAGAATAGGATATGGTAAATTCATTCTATGAGTATATTCTCTATTGTTTTTAAATAATCTAACTATTATACTATTGTCCTCTGTTTTTATATCTATATTGTCCTTATGCATGTCAGGAAGTTCAAAGGTATAATAGATATTTTCTTCATCTATTAGTCTTTCATACTTTCTATCATGAATAGGACTTCTATCAAGTATAGATGAATCTCCAAATATTCTATCCATCATTCTAAAGATATCATCAAATTCATCATCTATCATCATAACAACTTCTCTAAATCTTCTTTAATATCTCCTAATTTCATCCATATTTTATGGATATTAAGTCCATCTCCTATAGATTGTCTCAAAGATTCAATTTCACTCACTATGTCTTTTATATTTTTATTTTTAGGTTCTTTTTGTTTAGGTTCCTCTTTCTTTGATTCTTTTTTCTTTTCTTCGTCCTTTAGAAATGTAGACACTCCAACTGCAGGAACTTCCTCGTCTTCTTCAAATAACTCATCTATATTTTCTGCATCTTCAATATCATTTTCTTTTAATACTTTCTTTGTCATGTTTTACCTCATTATATAACATTAATACATTATTCTTCATCTATATCATGTTTCTTGCCAGACCATATAATCCATCCTCTATCATACCACTCTTCAGCAAATTCTTCAAATCGAACTCGTTGGTCATGGTCCATAAGAACTTCTGGTCTCTTAAGCTGTATAAGGGCATCAATTTTATTTATTATGTCCTCATTATCATGGAAACATGATTTTAGGATTAATAGATATTTTTCTGCTCTATCCATATTTTCACCATATGCCTCTAAAACGCATTTTAAGCGATTCTGAGACGTTTAGACATCTACCCTAGGTATACCATAGGGCAACATGAGATCTTGCCTCTAAGGGCCGTTTCTGGCAATCCTCAGCGATTATTTAGACTAGTTCCGACTTGAAATGGCATTCTACTAGTTCTTTAGCTTTTTCAACTAAATAATCCATTGTTTCATTAGGATCTTCAGTTGACATAGAAACATTGAAATGTAACTTTTGTACTTGTAGTTGTCTAGTTATAGTAGGTTGCTCTTCTTCTTCATTCATCTCTTCTTCTTCATTCATGTTTATTAATTAACCTCTTGAAACATTTTAAACAATAATACCTAATTCCTTCTGAAGTGTATACAGGCATCCAAATTTTAACTCTTTCTCCACATTTACTACAGGGTATTATCCAGCTCATTTTAACTTATGTATTTTCTGATTAGTGGAAGCAAGCTCTATTCCTTTAGAAGTATATCCTTTTTTTGATAAATTCTCATCGTAACGTCCACACTTAACATAGGTACAATATTTTTTTATATTATCAGGAATTTCATCTAATTCATATCTAGTCCATACCCAAATATTAAGATTTAATTTTGATAGGTCTAATAGTAATTTTTCTAGTTCTTCTATTGGCTGGTCAAGAGGTTCTCCTCCTAGTACCCATATTGAATCTATTAGATTTTCATATGTTCTTATCTTCTCTTCTAATAAGTCTACAAATGATTTAGCATAAGGAACTCCTATATCAAAAGACCATAGTTCTGGATTATGACAATTCTTACAATGGGGATTAGCTTTACATCCAGCAAGATATATTTCTATAGACTTAGTTGATAATGAATATTGAGTTGCTGCTATATTAATCACTTACTTCACCATTATACCATTTACGATTTGGGTAATCATCTTCTCTTCTTTTTTTATGCCAATTCTTAACATTAGTCAAGAATCCTACTACTCTTGTATAGTTATTAATGATAGACTTACCACAGACATTACACTTATCTCCTTTTCCTACAGACATATGATGATTTTCACATTCTTGTAGATTATAATTTATAGCCCAATAAACTATACCTTGCTTAGCACAAGATATAATTAAATCCTCTATCTTCTTTGGATCTTTAATTTCTGCATCTATATTTATATGACAAACTGCTCCACCAGAGAAGTGTTTATCAAATTTACCTTGTAGAGTTATTCTGTCTAACACATCAGCATTTATTGTTAATGGTATAAATTGATTAGAGTACAAATCATATTTATCATGGAACTTGAGTAGTTTATCTTTCTCTGCTAGTCTTATACTAAGATTCTCTCCAGGAACTTGTTCACAATTATGAGGAGCATCATATTGTTTTTCATATCTCTCATTCTCTTCATTGATAATCTTGATTATATCTAAAACCATTGCTTGTCCATCTTCAGATAATATATCATAACCTAACTCTTCTATACATTCATTAAGTCCATTAACTCCACATGTAGAGTATTGTTTATCTAAATCGATAAAGTCATGGTCATATAATGGATGATTACCATTATCTATTCTTTTTTGTACAAGTTTCCTTTTACAATTATTTATCTGTGCAGATATTTTTACTAACTTCTTAAGTTTTTCAAAGAACTTATCCTCATCATATTTGTATTTAATAGCTAATCTAGGTAGATTCATTGTAACAACCCCTAATGAACCTATTTTAGTAGATCCTGCACCAAATGAATTAAAGTATTCACTTTTAGTATCTGAACGTAGTCTACAACAACTACTTAATACTGATGATTCACCACAGAATATATTAATAAATCCATATTTCTTATTATACTTAGCTACTAATTTTACAAATGATTTATCTTTAATATTATTCTTTTTATCGATACTAAAACATGCTGTAGTAACTGGAAAGGTTATTGGAGTTCTTGCTAGTTCTTCATTCATTATTTCTAAGAATAATTTTTGTAATTCATTTACTATTTCCATATCTGGTGTACTTCCATCTGGAAATATATAGTCTTCCTTTAAGGATTCTAAGAAGTATTTATCGTAGATAGAAACATTAGTAAATGGACTATTTCCTGTTATAAATACTTTACCTTTCCTTTTAGCTATAACTGTCCCATTATTTGTAGTTGGACACCACACAATACCTTTATAGTTAATTTTATCAATTGTCTGGATGTATGTATCCTTATGTTTTATTAATCTAATAGAGTATTGTTGTTTCTTTGCGATAGTATTATGCTCAATTGATTTTTCTCTACTAACTATTCCATACCCTGCTTTTACAGCTAACACTTCTAATCCATTTAATATATCCAAATCAGTTGTCACAATTCTATCCGATGAGTCATCTCCATCTCCTTTGAGGTATGTATCTATAAATATTTTGGATTGTCTTTGACTTAAATTATATGTCCATTTAGGAATAGTCTTAATATTTCTATCCTTGAAGAATTTCTTCATTATTATTTTAGATGAGTTGGTTAGTATTCTTATTCGTTTACTATCAGAACCCAACCCCATATTATTATCAGAAATAGAATATTCATATCCAAGAATATCTAATATTTTAATTATCTCATCATAATTATCTTTATTAACTATATGAGATTGATAAATTGATAATCGATTATCCTCGTTTGTTTTTGGGTAAGAACCTTCTGATATAATCCATGCTAGTAATTTTATCTCTTCATCTAATATGAAGAAATCATCGTCACTTTTCTCTAATCCACTATTACTATCACACGCTATTGGAATTATAAATGGAGATTTTAGTTTTAATGTGTCTTCTATTGGTTCTAACATATATTTATTTGAGTAAAATGGTTTTCTAACTATCCTGTGATTAGGAGTAATTAATTGATCTTGTATTCTATTTTTAAGGTTATACATAATACCATCATATCTCTTCTCAAACATACGTTTTACTTCACTTAACTCCATTTGATTACTATCCAAATTCATTGTGTATATAGAATCACCAATATTTATATCTTGATACCCTTTCCATCCATCTTTAGTTAGTATTTCGGTATCTTCACTTAAACACTGTAATCCACTTCTATTAGGTTGATTAATTGTATAGATAAATGATACTAGATTTTCTTTTACATAATTCCAACAATCTTCTTTTGTCTTAAAATTGAAATGAGCATCAGTTTTAGTATCTAAAAGATTCTTGACATAATAACTCATTACAACAAATAGATCTGCTAAACCAGTAGCACCTAATGTACTATTGGCAGCTATAACCGCAAATTGTTCTAGTTGTGATTTAAATGAATATAAGAACTTAGGAGGGACTGATTTAATTTTATCAATCATAGGTAACCCTTTAGTCATTACATCGTATGTTGAATAATTCATGCAGTTATGTTGTAATAATCCTTGTGATGAGAAAGTTCCAGATGATGTGGTTATATCATATACATATTCTATATCATCTTCATATTCCTTAATTTTATATATATCATTTGTTTCCCATCTTCCATCTTTATGATTCTTAATTTCCTTATCAAATAAATTTACTTTTATTGATTCTGACAGTTTTGCTTTATCTATTCTAAAAGAAACTGAGTATATTTCTTTATTTGTTTTATATGAATTTTCTCTACTTTGTTTTCCAAGAAATCTTGTTCTAACATTATGTAGTCCAATTAATTTAGCTATAGTTGAGATTTGTTGGATTAATGCAAATGAATTCATCCTAATCTGAATATTTCCTGTATCTTGTATAGTTCCTTCAGAATCAATTATGCCACATATTAGACTTTTTACTGACTTTTTATTCCAATCTAATATATTACAAGGAAGTTTCTTTTCATAAGATTTATCACCAATACAAATATCATTGACAAAATAATTATATAATTGTGTTCCTCCAAATCTAACCTTTTCATATTTACCATACTTATTATTTACATCCTTATAGTATTTAGCATTATCAAAGTATGAATCTATTATATTATATATTTTATGTTCCTTTATATCTTTCTGTGATATACATACATATCCTTTTGTATGTCCAGTTGGTGATGTAGCCCAACCATCTCCAATATAAAATCCTATTAGATATGCAAAATCTTCTTCAACATTAACCTTTTCAAATAATTCACTTAATGGGAATGATTCTTTTAATTTATCATTCTTGTCTAGTATACTAGCTTTCCTCTCATAAATTTTGAATTCTCCATTAGTTTCACTTTCAATTAGACACGGATGGTCTTCTGTTACTATAGTTGATAGTCCATTTTTTGTATTCAGTTCTAGTAATTTATTATGAGGCCTATGTCTTAATACCCTACTAACATTAACCCATCCATTATGGTCTAAAACTTCTATTTTATCCTTTCTTTCTATGAAACCTTTCTTGAAATGTTGAGAATAGTTATGGCTCCTATTACATATAGGGATAAATTTATCTTTTATATTGGTTAAATCTATTTCTTCCATATCATATGGATATTTTACATTATTAATATATTTATTGAATAGATCTTCTATTGTTATAAATTGAATTTCTCCATTTATTCTAACAATTAGATTTGTTTGTGGGTGATACGAATATGGAATTCCACTTCCTAATCCATGAAAATCATTAATATAAATATCTCCTGATAGTTGTTTCTCTATAATTCTATTTGCATCGGCTTTACCATATAACCTTCTTAGTTCCTTCCATAGCATATAATAACTATTTATTCTAAAGAAAGGTTTAGGTAGTTCTTTAACATATGCTATTACACTATTATCATCTACGTTTGCATTTGCATCTACACTAGAATCAGCTGTAATACTCTTAGAGAAAAATTCTCTACTGAATTTAGACATATCTAGTTGTTCTCCAACTCCATCTAAGTCAAATAACTTTTCTGGGTATTTAGATCTTAGATGCATCCATAGGTCATCGAAATCTTGATGGTATGTTACTTTAAAGTACATATTTATCCTCTTATTTTAGACATTAGTAGATGTTGATTCTCTTATCTTTGTTGCTGAGATAGACTCTGTCTCTTTGTCTAGTTTTATTTGTCTTATCCCCCATCCTACTTTTCTACCATAACAAACTTCTGAAATATCTGGTATTACACACACTACAATTTTACCTTTCTCTGGGTACATTACTGCTTCTGGATACTTCTTCTTTATTAATCCAAATCTTTCTTCAATAGAATAAGGATCTGTATCTTGTATAGGAGTATCCCTTAATGCTATTACTACATTATTACCTTCTTTTATTGCTGTGTCTATTAATGTTTTGTGTCCATCATGAAACGGCTGATAACGCCCAATGAACATGCTAGTTACTTTATCCATTTCTTCTCCTTAAGATAATATAAAACTTTATATGTACTCTCATCTATTGATTCTTTACTAGTATCCAATACTAATTCAGGATTAATTGGCTCTTCATACGGGTCATCTATTCCTGTAAAGTTTTTAATCTTACCTTCTCTTGCTAATTTATACATCCCTTTAACATCACGTTCTTCACAAACTTCTACAGGGCACCTAACATATATTTCTATAAAGTT
The DNA here is from genome assembly GCA_964597365.1 of uncultured Thermoplasmatales archaeon. Classification (GTDB taxonomy): domain Archaea; phylum Thermoplasmatota; class E2; order DHVEG-1; family DHVEG-1; genus CAZKUB01. The sequence continues at coordinate 10,759 of CAZQXW010000004.1, forward strand.
ACCTATTTCTTTTCTTGCTTTGTCCCTAATTCCTATATATGGGCTTACAAATGTATTCAATACTATTACATCATTACGAGTTAGTAATTTAGAAATATATGTAACTCTTTCTATATTTTTTGCTCTATCTTCTTTGGAAAAACCTAAATCTCTGCATATGGATTTACGAACTATATCCCCATCTAATCTTTCTATATTTAGTCCTTCACATTTTAGATGAACTGCTACTTTATCAGCTATAGTAGTTTTACCACAACAAGGTAATCCAGTAAACCATAAAGTTACTCCTTTACTCATTTAAAGCCTCAGAAAGAGATAATACTTTCTTATCTTTTATTATTAAAGGAAACATAGAGTTATTCTCTTGTTCTATAATATCAAGATAGTAATTTGTATCTTCATCCTCTATATTGTGATAATTATATTTAATTTCTCTTTTATCTAATAAAGATTTAACTTGGTCACATCTAGCACAGCCTTTCGCACCATACAAATCTAACATTTTACTCTCCTGTACTCCCTATACCACCATCTCTAGGTTTTATTTCTCCTAAAGGTTCAAATGATATATATGGAATTACTATTCCTTGTACTATTCTATCTCCTTTCTTTATTTCTATAGCAGTATCTCCGTAATTATGAAGACATATTCCTATATTTCCATCATTATCAGGGTTTTCATAATAATCTGCATCTATAATACCAATAGTATTGGCTAACCTTAAATTCTTCTTAATTCCTATAGAAGAACGAACTATCAACATAAGAAAAGAAACTCTACTTATTTTTACTTTAATATCGGTCCAGAAAATATGTTTCTCATTGGGTTTTAATGTATAAGTTTCATTAGACTTAAAGTCATACCCAGCTGAGAATTTACTTCCCTTTTCTGGTATAGATATATCTATATCAGGGAATTTTCTATGTTTATTTTCTACTATCTCAAATATCATAATATCTCCGTTGCTATTCCCATTTTCTTTGCTTCTTTAGGTAGAATCCATACATCCTCTGGTGTAAATAATTCTTTCTTAACTTTAGTCTTACTCCATTTCAATGCATCTGCTACCATGTTAAGTTGGGTTTCAAATTCCCAATCCTCTGCTTTTCTTGCAGCTATAAGATCAGGGTGTTTCTGATAACCTCCACCTGAGTATCTATGACATAGAAGTAATGAGTATTTTGTTACTTTCCTTTCATCTCCTATTACAAAGATATGAAATCCAGCTGAAGCTGCTATTCCACTACAGATAGTAATAATATTCTTACCTACACTTTTAAGATAATATAATACATCAACCATCTGTTTACATGCATCCAAATTCCCACCATAACTATTTATATATACATGTACATTCTTAATTGTATCATCTAAAGATATCTCTAAAGCATCTTTTATGAAATCTTCATAAGATGTTCTTGTAATTTCCATTGGTACAAATAGATACCCCTCTTCTATTAATCTTTCATGATTCGTCATTTTCTATAAGCTCTCCCATATTTCTGTTTTCTCTTTCTCTCAATTTTATTGATATCGATTTCTTGAACTGGTATAGGACCAAGAATATATCTTGCATCGCAATAACAAGTTGGACATCTTAATGGAGCTAATGGACTTAGTATGAAGAATTCTTCACATCTAGTACAATAATACTTTTCTCTTATGGGAGTAGAATCCCATCCAGCTTCTTCATCAAACCCCATGTTTATCCTTTTATTCAATACACATAAAGAATCCTGATGCTCTTATCTTTGCATTTGGATGTCTATTCGCATATTGTTCTAATTGTTTCTGGAAATCTTTCAAGTTAGTTGGATAGATATGCTCAATACTTGTTTCTGGCTTGTAATCAAGCCTAAAATCTTCTTCTATTATATCTACACATTCTTTCATCCATTCCAAAAGATTTGCGCTTCCTAATTTATCTAATTCTTCTTTCTTTATCATATTATATCTCCTACTTTCCAAGCATTAATATTAATAAGGCCATTATTACTTTATCTATTATCCATAGAATAATAAGCCATGTTGTTTTCTTATCTATAGATGATGTATCTTCTAATATCTCATCCGTATCTTCTGCTACATCCTCTATGTAATCATTATCTTCTTTATTCATAAGACGGAAGGATATATGATATACATTTATATGTTTCGTTACTATTTTCTAATATTGGTTCTGTAACTTCTCTATTATATCCAAACCCGTGTTCAAATTTATATAGGTTTTCTTCTATATCATCAGGAACTTCGAATATATCTCCATGTACACTATCCTCTTTATTTTTAGATTTATTAATTCTAGTTAAAGCATAACGTTTATATCCACTTAATATTCCTCTTCCTATATAGTATTTATCTTCTATTCCAAAGTTCTTAGCTGATATATCTTTTTGTAATATACCGTATACAAATATTGTTTTCATTTCTTTATACCTCTCATGTCTTGTTCTCTCCAGACATACATTTTCTTTAATTCATTTAATGTTTTTTCTATTTCCTCTATTAATTCTAGAGGACAATTACTAATAGCTATCTTTCCAGCTATATAGAACCTAACATCATCTTCTATAGACATCTACTTTATTTCCTTTTTCCATCCTAATTCTTTTTTAGCTTTATTTATAATTTTACATGGTTTACATTTATTACAAGGGGTATTGTTTCTAGGACTTCTACATGACCAAGTTAAATCTGATAATCCTCTTGGTAATAATTCTAACATTTCTTTCTTAGAAGTATTATTTGCAACTCTTTCTACTACAGGTGAGATATTTGGTTCTAGCAAAGTAGCATTTCTTACTATTCCATTTAGTATTCCTAATTGTCTTCTTAATTTAATTTCATCATCTTTACATGTACCTATACATATATCAATTTTATTTTCAATTGGTTTGTTGTTTCTATACAACACAAGGTTTCTAGCAACCATAGTTCCTACAAATCCAGCTACATCTACATCCCAAGTTACAATGGAAAAGTTAAAGAAATCAAATCCTGATTCTGAATAAGTAAATGGTCTATAGTTATTTTTACAATACTTTATTATTCTATTTACTGCTAATTTCTCATTTTTCCATCTATCTGATAATGTATTTTTTAATATAATATGATGAACATGTACATTGTAATTTGTTTTTGTTAGGTAATACCAAAGAATGTATGTACTATCTAATCCTCCACTAAACATAATTAATTTAATGTTATTAGATTTAACTTCTTCTTTATTATCATATACTATCATTGGTATCTCCAAATTATATTTTAATATACAATCATTCTTAGTTATTTATAGGTGTATATTTATTGTTTGGTTAATGTTGTCCCACATTTAGGACATTCCCTTTCATTACAAGGTTGAAGTCTTGTATGTGGAGTAGTATATCCGCATTTCGGGCAAATACAATTACCTTCAGGTCCACTTCCTGGTTTATCTCCTTGTGGGTATATATTTCTTCCTCTTCCTGGTTGAAAGAATCTATTTCTTTGTCTCATAACTTTTCATTCTCTTTATAAATTTATTTCTACAATTAATACATAAATTCC
>CAZQXW010000004.1:14405-67333 GCA_964597365.1 uncultured Thermoplasmatales archaeon
TCATAACTTTTCATTCTCTTTATAAATTTATTTCTACAATTAATACATAAATTCCATTCATACAATTTACCTTTACCTGGTATTTCATAATCTAACCTTATTATAGAATTAAAGGTTTTATCGTGTCTCTTTCCGCATATATCACAATATATTTTCATATATATATCCTATTTAAATTTATCATTTACTTAGTCTTTCTTTATATTTAATATATTCTGGATTGTTCTTTTCATATTTATTATACATTTTAATTATCCAATCCTTAATATCAGTTTGTTTCATACTCTTAGGGAATTCTACATTAGATCTATTAATCCATATAGGAACTCTCTCAAGACCAGGTATCTTATGCATATTTTTATAATGACCTGGAGGCATTAATTGTCCATTCATAGTTTCATTAAGACATTCTTGATGGTCACTAAAACATATAATTAGTTCTTTACCCCCTGATATTTCATTTAATCCTTTTAGTGTTTCTACTGCATTATAGACTCCCATCATATATAAGTCTCTTAATGATTTTGGATCTTGCTTCTGTAATCTCTTCATTACTAAACCACCATTCTTTATTTCAGGTGATTCTAATGCTCCAAGACTATCATAACATGAAAAATTACCATGTGTAATAAATGTCCAAAAGAATATAACATCTACCCAATAAGGGTTAGTAGCTGACCATTTATTTCCTATCTCTCTCCAGATATCTACAGCCCAATTAGATTTTGCATTCCATCTGATAGGAGGCATAAACTTCATCTTACCTCTTCTTGATGGAACCATCTTTGTATGTGGCATAGTTTGTGGGCCTATTAATCTAGATATTGTAGACCACGAATCAAAGTGGTCAAATAGTGTATCATCTATATTCTTTGGATCTATGTCAGACCAGAATGCACTTTCATCTCTTGGTATTCCTAGTTCTTCTGGAGTCTTTCCACATACTATAGAAGGTAATACTGGTGCTGTGAATCCATCTATTGATGGTACATCATTCCATGATTCTTCTCCTAGAATACCTTTAAATGGTTCTATTGCATCTAATCTGAGTGAATCAAAACAAATAATTATCAAACTTTATTCTCCTTTATTATAATACATAATACCACACTCTGGACAATAGTAGTAATCAATATAACTAGGATAAGAACCTCCAATCATAGGATTCTCTGGTTTACTACTTTCATAGTGTGGTTTTAGTTCTTTATCACATATCTTACATTTCATATTCTATTCCTCTATTGCGTTCCTAACATGATATCAATGTTATCTCAGTTATACAAGAAGAATCTCCAATATCCAATTCATACTTAACTATAGAATTTAATTCTTCTCCTCTTTTATCAGTTATTTTAGTTCCTCTCATAGCTTCTACTTCATCAGTATTAGATTCACTATATATTCTAATATTCTTAAGGTATATGTCAATATTGGGTATTCCTATTATCATCTTACAATGATGTACAGTATTAGTAACTAATACATTATCTGTTTTCTTTTTAGATTTCTCATTGTACCAAATAACAACTCTATTAATATTCAAGCTAGCATCACATAATATCTTAATACGTTCTATCCCCCATATTGGTTCATCTTTCCAATATACTTTTATTTTGTCTCCTGTTTTAATACAGAATTCTTTATCCGATTCTATTCTAATATCAGATATATCTAAATCTTTCACTATTTCATTAAATTGTTTCATTCTTTTACCTCATAATCCATATCTTCTTCAAAGTCAGCAATATAAAGATCTAATATCATATATATTGGTACTTTTTTTATGTGTTCTATTATGTCATTTTTATACTCTTCATCAATCCTCATCAGTAAGTATGTTCCTTTCTTAAATTTCATATTGTTTCATCTCTTCCCATATACAATCTGGAATACATACCCACAAGTGTGGATTTATTTTTGCCTCATTGAATAATTCTTCTAATTCTTTCTTTCTATTCATTTTCTATTCTACCTCTGTATCTCCTCTTGGATTGAATTTAATTGCAATCCTAATACAATCATCACCCAAATTCCAAATATTTACATTATCTAGACTTATTATAACCTCTGCACAATTATTCTCCTTCGAATATTCTATACTATGCTCTTTTTTACTATGACCACAACAACACCCTAGAGTTTTTATCCCATGTTTGTTCATATTTTCTATGAATTCTTTTATACAATCATCCACATATACTGGATTATTTCTTTCTCTATTTTTCCATTGTATAGTCTTTATTCTTGTTCCTTCTATAGCTGGTTTACATTCACACATATTCTATTTCTCCTCATGATTTTTATCCACTTCCCATTCGGTAATTCTTAAATCTCCATCCCAGAATATCTCCCCAATTGATAATCCTTCTCTATATAAACTCCATTTATCATCAACTTTATCATAATCACCATGTGGGTATTTACTTAGTATATATTTCTTAGCTTTGTCTCTTGTAGAGAATATCTTCTCCACGAATAAACCATCGTATCCTAAATCTAAATCTACAGAATATACTTTCTTCTTAGTCATAATTTATCTCCATGCATTCTATTAGTGTATTTAATATATTCTGGAAACTTTGTCTTACCACACCAACAACATTTATGTTCAATATCACCTTTCATAGAATCTATCTTATGAAAGCAATGATATCCATATGGTGATTTATTACATGTTAGAGTTATAAGATTATCTTCTAATCTTTGGTCTGGTTTTATTCTAGTCATTCTCTTCCCCCACTATAAGCAACCATTTTAGAATAAGTTAAAGCTATATCTTTATGCTCATCACAATACCATCTATTATCGATTTTTGTATTTGCATCGAATCCACAGATGTAACAAGTTTTCATTCTATTCCAATTCTCCTAAGTTAGTTATTCTGTAACCACCCTTAATAAATTCAATATGTTCTAGCATCCAGTCAATAGACTTTTCATCTTTCTTTAATCCAAATTGTTTCCACCATCGTTCAAATCTAGCATCGTGTTCTACTAAACATCTATTTGAACAATAGTTATCATCTCCACATTCTTTATCACACCAATGACATTTATTCATTATTCTTCAACTCCAAATCGTTTATTAATTAATTTTATTACTATATCGTATTCAATTGTCCCATCATCATATCCTACAAAATCAGAGTCTTCTTTTTGAATTTCTCTAATATCCTCAATAAGTTTCTCTCTAAGAGTATCTAATATCTCATGTATTTCACCAACAGTATAAACATCCATTGGATTTCCTTTATCAAAATTATTCAAACTCCACTCTTTATTTTCAGATGTATTTGCCATTTGATTCTCCCTTTATCATAGAGGTATTAATTCCATGACAATATTTACATGGTATATCTCTTTCTCTTAATTCATAATTCCATAATTTATTAGATATAATATAGAATGTCTTTAAACAATCGTGACATGTATATTCAGCATTAGTTTTATCTAGTTTCAATTCTAGATATCTAAAATCTTCATCGTGATATGTCCACTCTTTATCTTTAGGAAAGATAAACACCATCCTTTATCTTGTTATACCACATTTCAAATGGTAATCCAACAACACCAAATACCCATTTATAATATCTTCCAGTATGCTCATTGAAATATTTTTTCTTATTTCCGAGGATTTCTACTATTTCGTATTTAAAACCTGGATTACAAGTATCATTTTCATGTGGCTTAAGAATAAGAGTACAATCATCCTCTTCTTTAACAAATAATCCAAGTTTTACTCTATCTATCTCTTTATCTTCAGACATATACCAAACCAACCATTAATCCTATTCCAAATCCACACAGTAGTCCTACACAAACTCCTATCTCAAATTGCCAATTATAATCATCATTCTTATTAGTCATTTTTCTTACTCCACTTGCTACAAGTTAGATTATACTTAGTACTATCATATATATTAAAACTAGAACAGTATCCTTCCTTTTCATCGTATTCACTAGGTTTGTAATATTTGCATGTTTTACATATTTTTAATTCTTTATTCTGCTTCTCTAGTTTTCTAATCAATTGGTCTGTTGGACTTCCTGGTCCAAGTATTTGTTCAGTCATCTTCATTACCAATAATAAATATATATTGCAAACATAATTAATGCTACTGTTATAACTAATCATAACTTTAAAAGTAACGTTGTACTCTTACTATCACTCATCTTCATCCTCTAGATTAAATAACTCTTTACTATATCTATCATATTCATCTTCTGTACATTTATATGTTTTATTTTCAAAGGTATAACTCATTATACCATTTTCAGTAATCTGTGGTATTCTATATTGAATTGTTACATAATATTTTCTTGGTTCAGAACTATAAGAAACTTTAGATATGGTTATATCTCTTGCTGTTATATTTGAATTACCTAAAGTTATGTGATTTCTAGACATCTAATCTTCTTCTAGATTAAAGAAATGTTTAAATGCTGATATTTGACTATCATAACATGCTTCTATTTCTTCTGTGTATCCGCAATTCTCTTTTGCATGTTCCCAAAAGTTTATCCATCTTCTTCCAGCATCTTGTAAGTCCAAAGTAAACACGAATGGACTCATAAACTTCATGTCATCTGAATGTTCATCGTTACTCAAAGCTCTCTGTAAGTCTTTTAGAGTAACTAACTTATCTATATTTCCTATCTCTGTAGGTTTAGCTACTAGGGCGTTACCATTTTCTAACTCTATTATTATCATTACTTTCTTTACTTTCTGACCTATAATGTCTTCATTACTAGACATCTATTTCCACGCATCCCTCATATATTCATCAACCAATGTTTCTATCCAAATAGGATTAGTAATTTCTAACTCAACCCATCCATAACCCCAATCAACCATTTTAACTGATTTATTCATATCCCACATCTGTTCTCTCAGTTTCTTTCTATCAATATCAATTGGTATTTCCATTATTAATGGATCTGTTAATTTAAATCTACATCTTATATGTGCTATTATTTCTTCATTATTAGACATTTAATCCATCCTCCCAATCACCAAATAAATCTGATATAGGTAACCAAGTTTCATGTTGTTTACAATAGGGACAGTTCCATCCATATAATTTTGGTGATTCAGATATTCTTTTTGTCTCTATGTATCCTTTATGGCAGTATGGACAAACTATTTCATTTATCCAGTTAGGATGTTTATCTGCTATAGATTGTTGTAGTTTTCCTAATTCAAATGTATCATCCATTTCTTAACTCCTTCAAATCTTCAAATAACACAGGGTATAATTCATAGATTATATCAAATATCTTCTGTGCCATTTCTCTTATCTCCCATTGTGCATGTTTATCTAACCTAAGTTTTAGAAAGTGTCTAAGACTTCTTGTGTTACACGAAAATGATATATGTGTGAAGAATGCTGGTGGTAATATATATCTAGCATCTTCTACTGGTATTCCAGTTTTTATCATATCATCATATTTATCCCAACAATCAGACATGATAGATTTATAATCACAATAATGTTCATTAGAATTATCTATTGATTTTGGTATAATATAACTATCACATTTTGGTTTAGCATGTCTTCCTGACATTTGAAGATATGAGAATCCAATTCTATGACGCACCAACTGATGACTGAGACAACGAGATACTTCTGATATATGGAATGTAAAGTTAATATGTTCTAGAACTCCAAGATGTCCTATCTTAATTAGGTGTTTAACGAACTTAGTATTATCTTTTCCGGTATGTTGTTTTAAATCTATACTAGACATTCTAGTTGCTTTAGCCATATTAGCTATTTTATTAATTCCATCTTCAGTATAGTCTATAAGTTCAACTTTCATATATTGTATCTCCTAACATATTCATAATATAAGATTTTACTTTAATATCCTTTGCTTTACCTTTATTTTCTTTAAGGTACATTTTTCTTAGTTCAGTTGCCTTAATTTTTGAATCAGCAATGGCAACTACATCACTATCTTCCCAATCATAATGAATAACTAACCATATTTTATCTAAATTAATACTCATCTATTATTATCCTTCTAGGATATATTGTTTATTATCTAATGTATAACATACACCAATTTTATCACTACTGTAATCTGCATATATATAATTACACTTGAAGTCTAGTTTAAGATTTATTATCATTTCTTCTTACCTCTTTATATAGATATAGGGAGTTGAGTTCCTATACCTATTCATAAAATTATTATAAACCTAATTATACTAATTCTACATTTATTGCTTTTAGTCCTTTATCTGTTTTCTCTACTTCATATTCAACTTCATCTTCTTCTTTAAGTAGAGTTCCTTCTGGTATATCTGAGTTATGAATAAATATATCTTCTTCATCTTCGCCTTCAATGAATCCATAACCTTTCCTTATGTTATACCATTTTACTTTTCCTTTCATTTTACTAATTTCCTATGTTTTGTTTTACATTATCCTTTGTCAGGATACATATTAAAATACTAATACTTTTGTTAAAACTAATATTGATATAATTAATGCTATTAGACCTAGAATATTACCCCAATTCCTTCTTCTTTCACAGTAGTAGGTTTTACCTATAACTGTCATTCCACCACCTGGGGCAGTTGTGTAATCAGAAGAAAAGAATCCTCTACGGGTTTCCCTCATTATATCTCATCTCCAATATAACTTCTAGATAGTGTATTGCTTTTAGAATGTCTTCTTTACCATTCTTAAATGAATGTCTTGTAATATACTTTATAGCATTACCTTCTAGATATGGAATGTTATTCTTTTCTATATATTCTAAAGGTTGTATTGCAAAGTCTTTATAGTGCTTTCCACCTATTTGTTTATCTAACGGATTACTCATAGTATACTTAGTATAAATAGTACAGCCCACATAGTTCCTGAGAATAGATTAGCTAATGTTGATAGTTTAAGTCTTAGTGTCCAAAATGTAAATGCCATTACATAAAGACCTAACATTGTTAGTCCTGCTGACACTAGATTAACTGTAAATCCATTTAATGAATCTATTATCATAGGTATTAACATAAATCCAAATGTGCATCCTACTACACTTATAACTTTATCTTGCCATTGTTTCATTTCAATCCTCCTTTATGTCGTATTAGATAGTTAATACGAAATCCTATATTCTTAAATATTCTAAGATACTTAAATGGATTTGCAAAGTAGTCATCTGCATTTACTGCACTATCATCTATATAAATATGAGCTTTTGGTTTAGCACCATAGATAAATTCATGATATGGTATATTCCATTCTTTAAGTTGTTTTTCTGTTGTTCCTTTGTCTATCATTTGTCTAGCTGTAGCTATGATAATATAATTTCCCTCTTTATATCTCTGTCTTAGTTCCTTACACCTATCTTTATACGGTGTTTGGGTTGCAAAATCTATAAGGGTATCATCTAAATCATAACACAGAACCATTTTATCTTTGTCGCATATCTCATTTAATTTATCTTGTGTTAATGTCATTTTTGTCTACATCCGCCTCTACCCATTACTAGAGGACTATCATCTTTATCTGGGTCATCTATGTCTAGAAGAGCTATGTCCGTATATTTACATTTTGGACACACCCATTCTACGTCACTTATATATTCTATTGTTTGTTCAAATTTTTCACCACAATTGTCACACAATAACGTAACAGTCATCATTTATTATTACTCTCCATTTTACTTATATGTTCATCTATTTTATCTATATGTTCATCTATTAACTTAGTATATGCAGCATCTCTCTCTACATCTTCTCTATGTACTTTCTTTAGATACAAAAGATGTATAACTATAAATCCTAACATTACTAAATCTAGTATTATTAATACTACGTATATTATATTAATCATATTTTAGAGTTAAATCCAGCTCTATCTATCCATGTTATTTTAACATTAGAACTATTACAACATACACAATATAACTTTTCTTTAGGAACTCCATTATTAAATGTAATTAAGTACTCAGTTCCACAATCTTTACATTCACATCTTGCGTATTTCATTTACCTACCTTAAAGTATCTAGCAAAGTTTATATGCCAGTTATAATATAATAATGTATTTAATACATTCCATATAATGGATGAGCTAACAGCCCATTTCCATTCCCATGTATCCATTGTTAGTCCATAGAATAAATACCAAAAGATAGATTGAATTATAATAATATGAATTCTATATAATAAACCACTAAGTCCTATTAAACCCAATCTTATCTTTCTTGCTTTTCTCATTATTTATTCAACACATCCTTAACTAGTTTTTTCCAGTGCTCTTGTGTTACTTTTAATGCACAATTATTTTCTACCCAAGTTCTTCCATTATTACCGTGTTTCTTAATGAGATCTCTATTATAGTAATATTTATTTAATACGTTAACTAATTCATCTATATCAATAGAAGCTCTCATAACTGCAGCTACATCTAATTTTTCCCAGAATAAATCCTGGAATGGTACTAATGTTCCTCTTGGTGAAGGATTTCCTTCTATAGTTAATTCTTTGGATGTAGTATAATCTGTAGCTATATTAGGTAAACCACAAGCCATTCCTTCTATTTCGGTGAGACCAAACCCTTCTCCTGCTGTAGGAGTTATATTTAAATCCCATAGATTATATGTTCTTGCTACTTCTTTAACTGGCATTCCTACTTTTCTAGGATTAATCATCTTATTTCTTATACCATAAAGATTAGCAAAGTATTCTAGTGGCCAACCAAATCTATCATTCCAATCCATTTGCATATGTAATAAGGCATCATCTTTATCTTTAGCAAACTTAGCAAAAGCTTGCATTAATCTAACTGGTTGTTTTCTTGGTTGATTCCTATTCATATTTCCTATTATAAACTTATCTTGAAGATTTTCTGGTTTGTCTAAATTTATAAATAAATCAGTATCAATACCATGATAGATATATGGAACATCCATATGGAAATATTTATTGTACACTCCTTTACCATACTTACAAAATGCAACTACTTGGTCAGCTAATGAGTATATACTTTTCCATTGTCCCATTGGCGGTTCTCCATCTTGCGGACCATATAAAATCCATTTTGTATCTAATGGATACTTTTCTTTAAATCTTTGTATTTGACCATCAAGTTCCATTATTAATGCATCTCTAGATACAATCTTTTTAGATGGAAGATCTACTAGTTTCATATTTATATCTGTAGGATACAATATGTTAGGAACATGATTTATCATTTGTATGTCATTAACTGTAAGTAGTACATCTGGTTCTAATTCTTCTAGATATCTAGGTAAGGATCTTTTACCAAAATCCCATCTTTCATTTGTTCTAGGTTGATTAGCATGTTCTGTTACTTCTCTTTCTTCTCCGTGTGCTGATACCTTTAATTTAGAATCTTTAAATGATTGAAGTCCAAGAATATGAACATCATATTCATCAGCAAGACACCAAGCTACTCCAGCTCCATTAGAAGCGAAATCCAGTCGGACCTTCTATACTGTCCGACACTATGAGTATTTTTTCTCCACTCATTTATAAATCACCCCCTGTAATTTTATTTGTGTAATAGTTAATCCAATTATCTCTATTCCAATTTGTTTTAGCATGACATCCTCTACATAATGATACTAAATTATTAGGATTATTATTATTCTTATTATAGTCTATATGATGTATAGATAAATTATATCCTAATTGTTTTTCTGTATATTTACATTCTTGACATGTATATTTATCTCTTTTCCTTATTTTCCTTTTCAATTTTTCACTAAACTCCTGTGGGTATTGTTTTATTGATTTCCCTCCACACCATGCTGGATTATTTTTTCCTTTCATTTCATTCCATACTATTCCATCATTCCAAACATTACAACCTTTAATGAATCTACCTTTCTTATTTCTATTTTTATCTATATCATAGTTAGGGTTTAATCCTCTTCTCCATCTCCAATTACTAATTGTTGATTTTGGATGATTAGTAAATTTAGAAATTTCTTTATCAGAATATCCTAAATTCCATAAACCATAATATAAAGAATTATTTTCTATGTAACTATATTTATGAGAATGATTTCTATAGTCTTTCTTTAGTTTATATCCTTTTTTAAATCTTCCTTTTTTATTTCTCGGTATAGAATCCGACACTATAAGTATCTTTTCTCCACTCATAGACCTGATATCTCCTTGAAATAATCATTATATTTTTTAATTTGTTCTTCCCAGCTTAACCATGTTGGATCTTGTACATCAGTTAAATCAGATTCACGTAAGGTTTTAATTACATCTTTAGCAAAATCTTCAGGATTCTCACGTCCAACTACTACTTTATCTTGTTCTCCTATAAAAGAATAATGAGGACAGTCTTTAACTACTAATTTAACTCTTGCACCATACATATCAGCTGCGGATCCACTTTGAGACCCTCTTGCATTCTTAGCCATGTTATTCCAAGCATAAAGAAGATCACAACATTGCATCTTCTCATTTAACTCTTCTTCATCAACCATGAAATCAGTATCAATTCTAAAATTATCTTCTTTACCTAATTTCTTAACTACACTTTTTATTTCTTCTAGTCTTCCCATATCTCCTCCTTTCCAGAAAGAAGTTATTAGATACAAGAATTCATTGTCCTTAAGTTCTTTTAAGATACATTCTACTGTAACTGGTAATATTTTTCCAGTGCCACAAATAAACCCCATAGTTCCTATTATCTTTTTATCTAATGGAAGTTTATATTTCTTCCTTAGTTTCTTTTTATCTTTCTTTGGGAAAACTAAAGCAGGATGTGGTATAACCGTATAATCCCATGGTTTCTCTCCTATTAGTTGTCCTTCATCATGTATAATAACTCCATCAATCATAGGATAAAATTGTTGGAGATTATGAGTATGATGTGCTGTTATAACTATTGGCTCTGTATATTTATTAAGTAGTTTCATAAGTTTTTGAGGTGGCATCATACCAGGTTCATATTGTATATTTATAACATCAGGTTTACCATCTTTATACTTTCTTATGAAGCTCTTTGATTTAACATTATCTAATTCATTAAGATATTTTATAACCCGTGAGGAATATGTCCATATCCCACAACGTGTTCCCATTGATTCACATTGAACTGCTATTGTAAAATCACTCATTCTAATAATCCATATTTTCTAACACATTCTAAACAAACAGGGTAACTATCATTAAATATACCATACTCGGTAGATTTTGGTAAGTCACTACATATTTCTGCTAATTTATGTCTATTAAATCTTCTATCTGTAGACCAGACAAAGAATCCGTTATATCCTTTACAAATTTTACAATCGTGGTTATGCATATTAATCTGATTTAGTCTTTCTAAAAACTACTTTTATAGATTCAAATCCAAGTTTTTCCATTTCTTTTATAGCTTGAATCAAACGTTCTTCATAGGAATTACCATGTGGTAATCTTCTATGTATCTTTCCTTGTTTATCTCTCCATACCATTGCTGGTATCTTGGATGGAGGAATATATATTTTAGGTTGGTATTCAGGAAATAATATCTTAGCGAAAGCTTCTCTTTCTCTTTCATATACCATACATATATATGGGTCTTCTGGGTTAATATCAGTTAAATCCTGAGACCTATCTATAAATACTACTTTACCATTAGGTAACATAGACATTAATTTAGTCTCTTCTACTTTCTTTCCTTCTACTGGCTGTTTAACCCAACCAAATCTTAATGACCTAATATCTCTAAATCTTTCATCCTGATTCTTTTCTATTTCCTCCATTAGCTTATCTTTCTTAGTACCAAATACACCAGATTTGCTAATTGCCTCATCTGCATTCATTTTTAAATTATCCATACATTTTCACCTCTCTTCTAATTCTTTTCCTAATTCTCTTTTCGTCATATTAAACAAGTTTTTTATTTTACCATACAGATTAGATTTTAGATAATTATCCCAATCAATTTCATACATCTCAGGAAGACCTTCATCTGTAGGATAAGCCATATATGCTTTCTTTCTTCTTCTTACTCTTACTCCTTCCCATTCATCTATTAATATAGGTATAACAGAAAATTTCTCTCCTATCTTTACCATGAACCCATATTCTTTTTCTGCCCGTTGTAAGGCGTTAATATGATAAGGTATACCTACTAGAGTTCCATCTTTACCCTTTCTACCATATTTCTTGATAGATTTAGATAATGGTTTTACAATTCCTAATTCTCTCGTATCTTTATATTTTAGTTCATTTACCATATCCTTTAATCGTGTTAATAAGGTATCAACTGATGCACCTGTTAATTTCAATGATATTAATTCCTTTTCAATTTCTGCTAATGGTGGTGGTACTTCAGATCTCATCATGTTCATTCCAGTAATATCCCAATCACCATTTTCATCAACTAGTACATTTCTTGCAGCTGAATGAATATATGCTCTTGGGTAGAATCCTTTATAGTCTAATCTTGGTATAGTTGAGTATTTATTTGTATTACAATGATTCTCTATAGCTTTATTGAGTATTAATCCTAATTCTTCTGCTTTCTCCTTTGGTGCAGAAATATAACATGAATCTGTGTGAACATAAACCCATGGAACTCCTAATTCCTCTGATTTGTTTTTCACAGTATCTAATATTCCTCTAACTGTTGCTGTTATTGCATCTGCAACTTTAATGTCTTTCATTCTAGAATTAGACCAACCAAATATACCATGTGAGAATGCTGCTACTTGCGTTTTCAAAGCAAAATCAATAAATTTACATGTTCTCCATTCAGAAGAATTCTTAGGAAGGATTTTAAGTTTATCTTTAATTCTTTCTCTATCAGTTAATAAGTCTTGTAGAGTTTTGATAAATGTAGAATAATTATTATTAAATCTAACTCCATTAGGGGCTTTATATTGTCCTTCTGGATCTTTTGTTTCTGAAGACGCATTAACAGCAAGAACTGCAGATGGATACGCAGCATGTAAGTCGTAAGCAATTAAGTTACTGTATACACCTGGTCTTGCATCTGGTTCTGCTGCTTTATACGTTTCCTCCTTATCTCTAACTGAGTATGGAGGTCGTGATGGTAATACTATACCATCCTTATGATAAGCTCTAAGAAGAGCTATATCGTTTACTACTGCAGTAATCATCATATCTTCTACTAGGCTTTGTAAAGACCATGCTAATATTATATGACATTCTACTCCGCCTAAGAAGTTATCTATAATTTCAGGAATTATAGTATCAATAGTATTATATTCTATAAGAGTTTCGTTATCTAAATCTCTAGGATATTTACCTTCATATTCAACCTTTCCAACTCCACATAATTGAACACCAGTATTATCCAGAGACCATCTGCCTCTTATCTCTTGGGCATACATTTTCTTTGTAATATCTCTTAAATCTAAACAAGTTAAAAGAAAGGTTAAGTTAGTTTCTAATTTAACTTCACCCCATTTAACTATATCATCCTCTATTTTAATTATATTATATTCTTCAAGTGCATCTAACATTTTAGTTGCTGTAGGAATACCAAATAGATTATAATCAGTAGTTAACTTCTTAATATATGAAGCTTTAGATATTTCATATCCTTCTTCTAATGGTCTAAGACCTAAATTAATCTGCTCTAAGCATACTTGTAAAGTAGTTTTAACATCAAATTCTACATTCCAATTTGTAACAACATCAAAGTCTTTAAGTTTAGTGTAAGCATCTAAAGCCAGACTATATTTATTTTTATCTAAGTAATTGTTATTATGATATAAGAATCCATCTTTCTTATATTCATTGATAGTAAATGCTATTAGATTATTATTAACTGGAAAATTTGTTTCTACATCAAATATAGCAACTCTAGGTTTAACGTGTTCCTTTGGTTTGAAGAAATCATAAGTATCTAATAAGAAACGTCTTACAAATAGAATATCAGCTTCGTATGGAACAAAAGAACC
Source organism: uncultured Thermoplasmatales archaeon (assembly GCA_964597365.1). GTDB lineage: Archaea > Thermoplasmatota > E2 > DHVEG-1 > DHVEG-1 > CAZKUB01. The sequence goes on from CAZQXW010000004.1 coordinate 28,315, forward strand.
CATTCTCTCTCTATGTTTTCTTAAGTCAGCTACTCTTCTAGGTTCAGTTTCAAATATTATCTTTTCTACGCTCTTTCCTAGATATGTTTTGGATTCTCCTTTATCACTTTCAATGTAACAGTAGGGAAGAAATCCTTGAACTTTAAATATCTTTTTTCCACATGTTTTACCTCTTCCATTTAGAAATATCTTTGGTGACTTCCATTCAGGATTGTATTTATATGTTCCATTGTATATCTGAAAATCATGATTCTCTATATCTTTAAGTAAATCTCTATCAAATTCTTTATTATAATAGAACTCAGTATCTGAAACATAAATAAGTGAATCATCATCATATGATTTCTCTAATAATTTTGGTAACGCTTCTATCATCTTAGTCTAACCTAATATTCTTAGCTATTAATTTTATTTTAGTACTACCGCAGATAGGACACTCAAGTTTCTCATATCCTAAATCTCTAAAGATAGAACCGCAATGTTCACACTCATATCTATTTCCATACGCAGTCATAATAACACCATGTAATAATACAATATCCAGAATATTAAAGTTCCAATTCCGGATATAGCATAAATTTTATATCTTCCAAGAGGACCTTTAAATCCTTCCCAGAAACCATAACATAAATTCATCATAGCAAATATTGATATAGGGATATACATACCCCATGCATCATAATAAAATAACATACCTGATATTAATAGATGTATAATTCCACTATATATGCCTCCTGCAAACCAAAATAATCTTGGTCTAGTAATATTTTTTACTGTTGCTGTCATACTATGTGGATAGTGAACATTAATTGTACCTTCAGCATGTATACCTTGTGATTTGATATGCATTAATTCATGAATCAGAAAGGTTACTGCCCACGAATAAAGTATACAAGGAAAAATAAATATAAGATTAATAATTAAATTCATCATTTATAATATCCTTTATATCTTCATATACTTGTTTATGACTTGATGGTATATAACTAGTATCATCAAGAAAATATTCCTTTAGTCTTTCTAATATAGACTGTCTTAATTCTGATAATGTATTATCTTCTACTATTTCCCATTCTTCTTCTGACATTTTTCTTTTTCCTCAGCTATTCTTTTCAATTCATAATAAGAAGACTTAGATATATCTCCATTTTCATATGCTTTCTTTATTGCTTTAAGAAAATTATTTTTCCATATATTCTTATAACCAAAAATCATGCATATCCTTTATTTTCTTCATCAGGTGAATCTGGTTTATCTATATCCTTTGGATAATTATCAACTATATTAGAAGCAGTTTTAGTTATGGCTTTTATAAATTCTCTTTCCATAGCCATTGATTTGGAGTATCTTGAATATAAATATCCAACCCAATGTAGTACATTAATTGATACTAATACTATAAATACTACTGATATAGTAAATTCTATAATCATAATTAATAGAACTCATCTATAGTTGGGTCGATGGTTTCTGAGTATAATATACTTGCTTTACAATTATCGCATATATCTAATTCATCACTGGTTAATTCATCGCCACATATACTACAATATCTTGTCATCTAATATCACCTTATTCAATACACATCCATTCATTATTTTTTATTCTTATCCATACACTTCCATTATCTCTATCATGTACTTCTGCTAACTCTTTTGTTTCTTCATCAAAAACTCTTAGATATCTTTCTGGATATCGTTTGAATAATATTTCCCAATTAATTTCTTTAATATTCATAATAATCACTTAATAACTATATTCTTATATGCTCTTTTATTAGTTATAAATTCTTTATTCTCAATAGGTTTATAATGGTCTATATACAAAACCTCTCCTATGTTACATTCCTTATCATTGCATTTGATATAAGAAATCTCATCGAAATCTATATCTACATTTTTACAATGTGTGAATAGTCTACTTATTAGTTTATTTGATTTACCAATGTATATAACTCTATTCTTTTTAAATAAAAAATATATACCAGATATATTAGAATTCTCATACCCTAATTCATAATATTCTTCTCTACTATATCTTGGTAATTTAAATGCTGATACTAGTTCTATATTATAATCTATTGTCATATATCACTCATCTACATATTATTACATGTTATTAAACATTAACATTTTTAACTATATCTTTAATTTGTTTTACTATACTTTTGTAATGCCAACCAGAAGAATATTCTTCCTTGGTTGAAAATCTATGTCTGCATTTTTTATTAACACATCTTCTATATCTTGTTGTAAATTCTTTTTTATGTATCGTATTAAGGACGGTTGTTTTAGAACCGCATTTAGGACATTGCATAGTACTTGCCTCTTAATCATCATTAACATCTTTGACACTCTTGACCTCCCATCCGTCTGTATTATAGATACAATCTTTCATACAGTATCCTAGCTCTTTAAGGGTTTCACATTTAAGTGGATAATAATCTCCGCTTGCTATGTGATAAATTTGGGTAGTTGTAGTTGATTCACTCCAGTCAATCCATTCATGTTCTTTTCCTTCTGAGTGCTCTTCTTTTAATTTATCTATTATTTCATCTGGGGTTAATCCCATTTTGAGATAATATGAAACATAACTATATCTTATTATTTGAGGAGGCTCTTCATTATTAATGTATTTTTCTATACATGGGTATGGATGTTTTGGTTTAGTATAATCTGATGTATCATTGAATTCAAAATCAAAGTCAATATCTTCTTCTTCTATTAAATCATCAAGGTCTAAAGGATTTCCAGGAGTATACTTAACCTTATATGCAGTACTCCCTTCTCCAACACGTTTCCATATTTTATCTTTGTTCTTCTTAAATTTTCCAGCATGTATAGTTCCAGGTATTTTAATAAGACGTCTTATATCTCCAAATATCTGCTTATCACATGTAGGTAAATTTAGAGCTCTCTTAAAGAATTTTTGAGCTGCTCTTATTTGTGGTTTTGAATATGGCTTTGGAACAGTAGTTATAAGAACATGAAATCCTCTATAACCACTAAAGTTAATAGATACATCATATCCACAGTCAACTATCCAATTATATAATTGTTTAGCATCTTTCCATGATTTATGTAAATCATCAGAATCAAAATCAAATGGAAGATATAACAAATATGGAACTTCATTTAAGATGGTACATACTGATATACCACAATTATAAGTTCCATTGTACCTTTCTATTAGTTCAACAACTTCCTTTCTTGATTTAACAGGAAATTGTCTCCCAAATCTTTGTGGTGAACTCCAATATCCGAAATACCTATATCCCTCATAGAATTCAGATATCAAGTCCATTTCATTTCCAACGCTTAACTAATTTCCATATTTCTACATTATGGCCATCTTTCCAAGCTATCTTACCTGATTCTTCTGCTTCTTTCTTTGTTTTTGTATAATAAGTTTCCTCAAAGGGAATTGTTTTTTGTTTATCACCAGGTATTAAGTCATCTACTCTATGACCAAATATAAGTAACATCCATTTATTATTCTCTTTTTTAGATTTGTCTGATGTTACTATAGAAGAAATATACTCTTTTGCACATTTCTCTTTATATCTTTCCCAAAATTTCATATTATTCATTCCTTGTAATAATCTTTCTTTTTATATTTAGATTCATACATAATAGTTTTTTTAGGCTCTCCATCATCTTTTCCAAATTCACACCATATTTTATATGGATATCTTTCTCCTCTATACCACCATGGCCAACTATGCCAATCATCATCAGGTTCGAAGAAATCTTTTTTCTTATTCCTATTATGTCTACATGTATTACATCTATAAGGATAACTACTACACCTATGTTTGTAATAACATTCTATATTATACATATTTATTTTCCTGTATGTATATCATATTTTTCTGAGTACAGCTTGACTTTAGGAGCACCCATCTTTTCAGGTTTATATCTTGCTTGTTCTGCATAATCTCCATATTCAAGAAATGCACCGGTTGATACAAGAACTTGTTTCTTATTATCAACTTCTCTAGTTACAAAATTAGGTTTACGCATAATCTGTTCTTCTGTTATTATGGAATGTATATGTCCAGTCATTACAATATCAACGTAGTGTATAGAACCTAGGTCTTCTAACATCTTAATCTTAGAAGATTTCTTGGTTACTGCTGTTCTAGGATGTATAGCGTAGATAGTATAAAACTGTTTACCTACCTTAAGTCCAATGTATCCAGAATCTCCTATATAAGGTACACCCATAGCTAATGACATAGTTTTAATTATATCAAATCCTTTATCACTATATATCCAATTTTCATGGTTACCTGATAAGATTGCTATAATTTTACCAGCTTTAGCTAGTGGTATGAACTTATTCAATACCCATTCATATTGTTCTTGTGGAGACACTGTTATTTTAAATGTAGCTCTTTCATTTGCTGATTCAATTAAATCTCCCATTAGAATTGTATAACATCCATCTGTATTTAATATATAATCTATATATCCATCTAGTTTTCTTTCACTTCTATCAGTGAAACATGGATTACCATAATGAATATCTCCTAACGGTACTATTTCAACTTTTTTATTTAATGGTTTAAGGGTGGCTGAAACTATTTCATTTATAGATTCTCTTACAGGAATTGTAATACATTTAAAGTACTCTCCATTCCATGATGGATCTCCCTTTTCATCTACTCTCCTGATTACGTATCCCCAACGATTTAGTTCAGATACTCTACCTCTTAGACCATTGTAATTCATTTTAAATTCATCTTTATGATGAATCTCCCCATCTTCTAATAGGGTAACTATCTTCTTATGTGATGGTGATTCTATTTCCATATTCTATCTCTTATAATTAAATAGCCCAAATATAACTATTGCAGATGGAAATGGAGCTGAGCTATTACTCCCACTAAATTTAAGTCTTCCTTTAATGAAATGTATTGCATCTGCTTTTAATACATATGTATGCCACCAACGTGTATCTGTTCTTGCTGGTAAAAGACATACAATTAAATTTCCTTTCTTTGATTCATCATATGCTTTCTTAAGCCATTTAGAAATTTCTCTTCCGTAAGGAGGATTCATCCAATTTCTATCCAGCCAAGATTTCTCTAGTCCATTATCTTTTTCTGATAACCAATTCTTACATTTAGCATTCTCTTTAGATGCACAAACATCTAATTCAAAATTGAAAAGAGAGTTGAAATGGTCAAATAACCATTGTGGTGTCTCATATTCAATATTTGAAGAGGAGAATAACCCTTCATTTATTTTATTCATTATCCTCAATAAACTTTTCAGCCCAGTTATATCTCTTACCTTGACAAGTTTGACATTGTTTCTTACCATCTTCAGTTTGGATATAACCCATTCCTCTACATGATACACACTTAATCTTAGTTTTAGTGTTATCTAATGTATAGGACTGTTCAGCTAATTCCATTAGTTCTTTTTGTAGTTTGTCTAATTTAATAATTAATTGGTCTCGTTCTCTGATTTTAGAATTAAGCTTATCTTGTAGTTCTTCTAATTTAGTCATATTTATTATTTCATCTTTATTGCACGTACCGGACATGCTTTAACACAAGCTCCACACTCTCTACAATATTTAGATATAATGAATGGTTTACCTGTTTTCTTACTTATTCTAATAGCATTATACGGACAAACGTAGATACATTCTTCACAGTTAACACATTTATTATTATTTATTTTAGGTTTTGACATTTACTCTTTTATAAATCTTTATATTACATTTAGAGCATACCCATCCAATGAGATCGAATTCAACATGTTCACCTATACCTAATTCAGCTCCACATTCAGGACATGTCATTATCTTACTCCTCTTCTATATTCATCTTCTTCTTTTAAAGCAAGAAACCAACATTTAGTTAGGATTATAAAAGTTATCACAGAGAAGGAACTAAAGACTGCTAAGTTGATTATTGATGAATGATATACAAAATCAACTAGCACAGTACTCCATATTGTTACTATAACAAATATACCAGTTAATATACCATATTCTTGTGATTTCAATTTAGTGTCTCCTTTATTTTGGTTGCTGTTTTCTCTCCTAATTTATCTATAGTCATTAAATCTTTTATATCAGCTTCAGCTATATTTCCTACTGTATTATATTTCTTTAATAATTTCTTTGACATAGCAATACCAACACCTGGTATAGCTGCAAGAACATTTTCTCTTATCTCTTTCATTGAAGTTGCCTTTCTTGTCATAGGAGTAGGTCTCAAATTCTTACCGTCTCCTGTTAGTTTATCATCCATAGATATAAGGAAGTCAACATATTCTTCATCAGTTTCAAAGAATATAACCCTTACTTTTGGATATTTTGAATAAATAGTTTTGAGTGCTCCTTCATATACATTATGAACATTCTGGTTATATTTATTTCTACTAAAATACATGTCCATCCATATATTAGGAGTAATAATTGCTAAAATAGGATAATCATATTGATATATGTTATTTAATTGTTTATATAATCTCTTATCTGTAATAGAAGCAAGAAAGTCTTTACCTTTTTTTCTCTCTACTGCCATAGATTTAGGAAGTAAATGGTCACCTACTTCTAAGAATTCTTTCTTAAAGTTAGCCTTCTTGTTTTGTAAAAGATTATTACACTTTGTTTCTCTAGCATCTCCTATAATGATTTTGCATCTCTCCATTTATAGTTAAAACAGTCAACTTTATATGATTCCATATATTTAAGTAAAGTATCTACATCATTTTGTTTGTTTAACATTATAATTGGTTTATTACTTCTGTATCCTAATATAAATTTCATATTTAATTCTTCATTTAATTTATTTATTAATTTATTAAGATAAATTTCATCAAAACAATCAGTGTAGAATCTAATTCTTCTGTATTTCTTATATATATTTAGACTTCCATCCCCCATATACCAATTAGCCATAAATTGAGGGGTGATGTTTATATCTTCTGGTATTACCTTTTTTCCATTGTAATACCATCTATCATAGAATGATTTAAATATTTTATATGATTGTGTTTGGAGATTTAGACCAATACATTTTGGATATACTACCCCTTTGATTTCCCTCTCCTTCATTACTTTATTTGATATTTTTGACTTAATATTTAATGAATTAAAGAATTTCAATATTATTATTAGCCAATTATTATATTTTTTGGAACTACTATGTTTATATCTAGGATAAGTACTATCTAATCCAATGCATCCATCTCCAATAATTAATCCATCTAAGTATGATTTAGCAAAACTATTCATCTTTACTTTATTATTTCTTTTAATATAATCTCTTCTTGAGTTAATTATTGGAATGTTTAAATTATGTATCCTCTTCCATATATAACCATAACTACAATTAAATCTCTCAGAAATTTCACGTATGGTAAGTAATTCTTTGGAATATAAATTCTCTAGTTCATCATCTCCTACAATCATAATGATTTAATCCAATCTAGGAATAGTAATAATTTATCCCAATTAAAAATAACTTGTAAGAGAACTAGTGCACTTAATAAGGTTACTATATTTCTCATTTGAATATCTTTAAATGTTAATTCTTTCTTTTCTTTTTTCATAAGTCTCTCCTTTATAATAAAGAAATAGGAGAAAGGAGGTTAAAGAAACCTCCAACTCCACAACTTTGCCCATCTCTTCTTCTTTGGTTCAAATTAGTTTTTCTTCTTAGAAAATATCTAATTTATCTTTGAAGCCGCCAACTATAAAACCAAGGAATATACCTATTTCAGGTAGATTTCCAATGGCATTAAATATAGCTGTGTCCTCTAAAAGAGTTGCTACAACGAATCCGAAGATTGCGCCTAGCACAGCCCAAAGAAGGTTGAACTTTAGTCCTGTTGCTGCCATATTTCTTTTCACCTCCTTTTCCTTATTTTTGTAATCACATTTTGTGAGTTACTATCATTCATCGTCAGTAAACCCATAATCAACTTTTAAATTGATGGGAAATAACTCTCCAGTAGTTGCATTGAAGGGATGCTTCATAAGCATAGCTCTTCTTGCTGATTTACCATATTTAGCTCTAGCAGTCATATCAGAATCTATAATTGCTAGAATATATTTAGAGTTATATAATACTTCATCTCCACCATAAGGTTTACCAAAATCCCTACCAAATAATTGCATAGGGTTTATAGAAGCATGATGGTTTAGAATAACACATAAATTATAATCAATAGCTATAGATATTAATCTAGAAAAGAACCTAGATATAAGTTCAGACCTAGCCGGTAAGTTTTGAGATTTATGTCCTATTGTAGATTTTAATGGTTCTGTTAAAGAGTCTACAACAAGTAATCCAGCATTCTTAAGGTCTTTCTCTTTTAGTTTAGGTTTACAATCTTTAAATGTCATTGTATACTTATCTCCTTTCTTAGATTGTTTCATTTCTACATCATAACCTACCATTTTAAGTAAATCAGCCATTGCTTTAGATTTATCTTGAAACCCGCTTACAACTTGGTAGAAATGTATTTTATCTGTTATATCCTTTTCATCTAATTCCCATCTATTATTAAATCTCTTGATTAGCTCTAGATAGTCTTGTTCTCTATTACCTTCTGTTTCAAGAACTATAACATCTTTATTTAGATTCTTAATACATGATAAAGCCATTTGTGCAGAAAGTATAGTTTTACCTCTACCTGATTCTGCGTAGATAGCTACAGTAGTTCCTTGAGGGAAACCACCTCCCATAAGGGTATCTATAGTAAGACAATCTGTCGGTATACTTTTATATGTCTTTTTAGATTTCATTTTATCTATCTCTATGTTATCTAAGAAGAATAATTGATGTTTACATGTTGTCTTATTAAATACATAATAAGGACAAGAACACCAAGTTACTCCATAGTCAGAATCATATCCACAGCAGTACTCTTCTCCAGAGTCGCTGAGAATAACTCCTTTTACTATATTTCTTCCATAGACAACATCAATTAACTTCATCTATAATACTTCATCCAAATCAGATATTAATTTATTATAGTTCTTAGTTAACTTTCCACCCATAAATCCAGCATGTCCATCTATTGTTATGTAGTCAAGTACTTTAAGTTTATCTTTGTAATAACAAGCTAAATCTCCTCTAACTGATAATGAACCATCTCTTTTGTTAATTGCCATAAGAGTCTTTTCATTCAGCGAGCTTTGTAGGGCTGATGCTATATATCCACTCATTCTATATTTTGAGTAATATACAACTACCTGTAAGTCACCGTAATCAAATATCTCTGAATCCTTTACTGCAGTTTGGAACTCATTTTTAATATCCCTTTTAGCTATCATTGCATCTTCTGAAGAGTAAAGAGTATACGGTGAATCGGAATACTTTATTAAATTTAAAGCTGATTCATATTCTCCTTTTCTTAGAAATGCATTAATAGGAGAAGATAACAATTTATATAAAGGATACATAGATATTTTCCAATTACCATATGATTGATAAGCTGATGTCTTTACAGTTTTCTTTAAGGCTGGACATTCTTCAAACACTTCTGTAGGCATAAGTTCAAGTTGTCCATCTCCTGCTAATCCTATCGCTAATTTCCACCACTCACTTTTAGGAATCTTTTCTTTAAATTCCATCCAACATAAAAGACTAGCTGGAACTATATCTCGTGAGTACTGAAAATCTTTCATAGGTATATCAGGAATAAGCTTATACTTTCTATTATTTTTATCTGGGTGAGGAAAATGATGGTCGATAACTAGACCCTCAATATTTGGATTATCAGGTCTCATATCAACCATTACATCTCCTTTCTCAAATTTACTTGTATCACCGAATTTACTAGGAAATACTATTTCAGCTTCCCCCATTCCAAATTGAGTGAAGAAAGCAGAGGTTATCCCATCAGCATCGTGATGAGCAATTATTTTCATATATTCCTCTTATAGAACTGTAATTCTATCATCTTCTACTTTGAGAATACCTTCTGATTCTAGTTCTGGAAGTAATTTTTCTGTGTCTTTAGTTTTGACTTTACCTCTAATCAATATCATTTTAAGGAAATCTGGTTTCTTAATTCCACCTTTAAGTAATTCAGGTGAATTAATTTTTATTTCCTTTATGGTATCCATAACATCTTGCTTTTTATTCTCATCTACTTTTATTGGTTCTTTGCTATCAGATGGTAATTTATCTGATTCTCCTATATATTCAATCTCTTGTTCCCAATCTCCTGTTTTAGTTATGTCAAATACACTACCAGGTATATCATCTGGGGATAGACCATTAGCCTTACAGACAGAGATAAACTGTCTCATAAATGACCAACCTTGTCCTCCAAGAGAATATATCTTAGGCTCTCCATTAATAAAACATTTGGCTTCATTCTTTGTCCAATCATTTTGCCAGATGTTACCTAAGAGGTCTTCATCTCCTTTTTCTACACTTACAATTTCAGAGTCAAATGTGACTCTTAACTTTCCGTCTTCTACGCTGTGAATAAAATATCTAGAAGGAGCTTCCTTCTGAATCTTATCCCAGTCATCTGAGGTTAGTTTCTTAACCATTTTTCTTTTCTCCGTTTTTACATTTATACATTATTAATCTCAATAGTATGTTTATTTTCCATTTAAAAGGGTCTAGAATGGCCGTAGAGGGCAAAACTTAGTCTGCCCTATACTATACCATTCGTGGAGTGATGTAAAGCTTAGAATTGCTCTATGGGCTTTCTACGATAATTTTAGATGCTAAACCTTTTCCTATAGAATACTCTGTTCCTTTAACTCTTATTAGTATAGGATAATATCTTCTATTAGATATAACCTTTATTGGTTCTCCAATCATAATTCCCATTCTTAATAACTTAAGGTTACATCCCCTTCCATTTGGTAATGAATATATAGAATAGTTTCCTGGTTTAGCTTTAGATAGTAAAATATTATCTCTCCTATCTTATAGATAAATGTATCGCCGGTGTATTGTTCCAATAATTCTCTAATAACCAAGAGTTGATTATTATTTTTAATTTTATGTAATTGTTTTCTTTTAGATTGAATAGTGATAGTATCTCTTCATTGTCATATTTACAATTATAGTAATCAAATATCTCTGTAACTATAACTGCTGATATATAGTGTTCATCATATTCCTTTAAGAATGATTCTGAGTGTTTTGACTCTACTATTAGATTGGTAATAAAATCTAATTCATTTCTATAGATATCAGTAGAATTAAATCCTAATTGACCTAATAATACCAATCCTTTTTCTTTTATCTCTCCCTTAGAAATGACACTTTCTTTTTCTGTATCTATTTTTCTTTTCTTTATTCTTCTTGCATCACTTACTATTAATAAGTCTCTTCTTAAGGCTCTTATTTTAAATGGGTCAGTTTCATACTTTAATTTATTTTTAATAATAGTAGACTGATATTCGATTTCATCTACATTTAAATTTTCAAGGAATTTCCATAGTTTCCAATTACCTCTTGCTGATATAGATTCTTCTGAACCATCTGATTTAATTATAGTTCTTCCTTCATCAGTTAGATTTCTACTCATAATATTTCCAATTCCTATATTTTTCTTTCATTGATTTAGGTTTATCATCAGGGGATGAATGTATTTCTCCTGATTTAAAATAATCAATAATATCCCCATCTTTATTCCTGTACTCTAAATATGTTTCATTTTCATTAAATTCAATGTAATATACTAATTGTCCATATTTATCTCTTACTATGCCATTCTCTGTATCAACAACTAAATTATTTTTAATTAATCCCATTTACCAATCATCTTCTTCATCATCTATAATATTGCATCTTTGTCTATATCCTAGAACTTTGTTATCTAATGGTATCTCCGGATACCCATTACCATAAATTACTTCCCAACATTTAGGACATAATCTATCCGAATGGTTAAATCTATACTCATTTATTTGGTCTCCACAGTTACCACAGTAATACATTTTTTCCATGTTAATCACTAAAGTTTAATTATTATTTTTCTTCCTTCTCTCCCAATAATAGTATTAGTGAATGATTTTAGCTATCAAAATTTACTCTCTCGATAGAAATTTAGAAAGATTTATATACTTTAATTTGAAATAGAGTATTGATTTAAGAGAGAAGAGAGGGAAGGATTTGAACCTCCATACCACGGGATATGAGCCCATTGCCTGAATCCAGATTAGACTACCTCTCTAAAATGTAATTATGGATGTGCTCTAACCCCACCAAACTTAGGTTTTGATTTAGTCTTATTAGATTTCTTTAGTATATCTAATTGAGGTTCATCTATCCAATCATGTTTTCTTTGGTTACCATTTTCATCTATCTCTGGGGTTACTTGAAATTGATGACATCCATACATATAATTTATTTCTGCTGTTACTATTCCTTCGAATCCTGTTATTTTATCTTTCACCCTATCTCCTAACTTTATTTTACTCATACTTACTTCTCCATTTTATTTGTATATTATTCTAGAATCAGGAACAAAATCATTTAAATTTGTTTCTTTATATTGCTTTTTCTTTCTTTTAGGTTTTATTCTCTTAACTTCAATCTGAGTATCCACCTCTTCTAGCTCTTTCTCTTCTATGAATTTAGTTCTACTGTCATAGTTAAAGTAGATATCCATAGCTTCCTTCTTTGAACCAGCTTCTACTTCATATACTCTATCTATAGATTGAGTTACTATTATTTTATATCTGCTCATTTCTTTATTCTAGCTCCTTTCCAACATTTGTAGATAGTATCATAATCATATTTTTCACCAAAGGATTTAAGTTTTGTAAAGTAATCTTTATCATATACTTGTATAAATTTATCTTTTATACTTACAAATGCTATTTTCTCTTTATTCTCACCAAAAATATAGTGTTTAGCTAATACATTCCATATGTATATTCCTTTATAGTCTATTATTACTTTATATTTATCATCACTAAACATATTCTTTATTTCTTCTTTTTGATATAATGCACCTTTTGGTTTACAATCTTTACATACTTTTACTTTCATAACTTCTCACCTACATCAAATTTTATACTCTCACATTCTGGACATATCCACCCTGACTTAGATTTCTGAGGATGACTTACTAAACCAAAATAAGTTATGGTAATATGTTCATCTCTAATCATTTTATACCCACAATTAAAACACTTCATGTTTATTTACCTATCTTTGAAGTCTTCATCTAAATAAAAAGCTTCTTCTGCTTTCTCTCTCCATCTCTTAGAAAAAGCATCTAGGAATTTCTCTTTATCTTCTTCCTTTATTATTATATAATGACCTAGTCCTCCTATATCATATTCTGTATAGAAGTCATATCCATCTTCCATCATAGAATCTAGGTCTATTCTTAGATATTTCTTTTTTAATTTATCTTTCATTAGAATACCCTTTCAATAAAAATTCCAATAAGTATTCCAGATATTGCTATAAACCATCCTACTATAATTCCTTTACTATATTCACTTAGTTTCATATCCTACTATCTATCTCTTTTATCAATTAATGCTAGAAACAAAACAAATCCTATTATAGAGGAAACTACTCCAAATGGTACCATACAACAATATATTATTTCTATTTCTCTAATAAATATATATCCTATAAGACCACCAATAGGAAACACTGCTATTATAAACAAAAGAAACATACCAAAGTTATCATCTTTTAATATATTCTTTACTAATTTCCATGTCATTCATATTACTCCATTTTGTATAGATAGCAATAACCACATATAAAGAATATTAATCCTGATAATCCAGATATACCTAGAAACATTAATGGACTAAGGTTATATTGTTCTTCAACTAATAAACACCCCATCCCAACTAACATTATGATAAATCCTGTGTATATAACTAATCTATCTAATTGATTCATATTTTATTTCTCCATTTCAATTTTAATTCCTAAATATATAAATGGTATAGGAATAGAAAGAAATACTCCTAATATTATTATGTATTTTGAAAGTAATGGACTATATAATGTTGATATAACACCAATCGTAGTTAATAATAAACCAGTTGTTACCATTCCACCAGATATAATTTCTTTATTCATAATCTATCTCCATTTATAAGGTAAGTCATCTGAAACATCCCAATTATATTTACCATAAAAGTCTTTATCTTTTCTTAGTAGATTACTCTTATGAGCATCGTGAAAGTCTTTTCTACCAAACCAAGGTGGTGGGAAATTCTTATTTGGATGTATATGTATATTATAATATTCCATGTTATTCTTATACCCTCTATATATCCATTCTTGAACAATTATGTTATAGTATAACTTTAAGGCATCTGTATATCCAATCCACATTCTAACGGCAGGGTGGTTACCCCAAGGTAACTTAGATATATCTTCTCCATTATCGTGTTTCTCTAATAAGCTTATTATCTGTTTTGCTTCTACTCTCTGTTTTCCTAAACGTCTATAATCTAGACACTTTGCTGACTTCTGAAAATCAGCATACGGTAAAAATGTTTGTATATCTATCACTCCTTATCCTCAAATGCACTATTAGTTATCATCATCTTCAAAACATTAAGACATCTTTTAGCAATAGTCTTTCTCATAGAACCAACATCTATCTTAAAGTTTTTATTTAGAATATCTTTATAGTGTTCTTCTCTAATGTCTTCAAATACTCTAGTTGGTAAGAATTTCATTAATGGCATTTCAAGTTTCTTACCTTCATGTATTAATTCAAATATCTTCTTTTCTATTCTAGGATTAGTACAATACATAGCAACCATTTTATCGGTATCATTAGTAGTCCATTTCTTAGAACCACCAAATAATTTAGTTGCTGTTTCTCTATGTTTAGCTGTTACATATTTAGCAAATACCTGTGTATTATAATTTTTGAATACAACCCCTTCTGCTTGTCCATCATAATACTTAGATTTAGGAACATCTTTATCTTTGTATTGTTTTAAGTCTTTAGCTTTTACATTATTTATTATAGGAACAAAATGTAAATCTATCTCCTCATAGAATCTTTTAGCTAATTTCCAATCCATAAATTGTTTCTTATCTAAGTCATATATATCAAAGCCTAGAAATGGAGGCATTATCTCAAAGTCATAAGGTGTACTATGCCTGATACAACATTCACCATAAAATATAAGATTATTATAATCACCTTTCTTCATTACTCTTCTGATATATCCTATTGCTCTACCCCAAGATTTATTATCTTCATTAGGTTGACCTAGTTCTCGTGTTCTACTACCAAAGATAAATTTACCATCATGGCACATAAATCTAAAGTTGGCACCATCTATCTTTTCTTCTATAACTATCTCATCATCTGGATTTAGATTTAAGTCTTTGTTCTCGTCATCTCCAATTATTTTTATCTTTGGATATTTATGAAAGTTTTTCATTCTATTAACTCTGGATTCTCATAGATGTTGCCTATGATTTCACAATTTCTTATTTCTTGATTGTCGATTCCACCCATATATCCGTTTTTTGTTTTATCTGCTTCGGTTTGTCTTAAATAGAATTTAGCATTGATATCAGAAAATTCTACCGTAAAAATATGTATTCTGTTCATAAAATAAATCCGTTTTACAATATCCCCCTCATAAATCTCTTTTCTATTTTTGTCTTTAAGACCAGTGTATTGCATTAACTTTACAACACTAAGTGGATATTTTTCTACTTTATCTGTCCAATCACCATTGAATTCATCTATTATGCTAACATCTACTATTCCATCAGCATTGAATCCTATTTCTACAACTTCATATATTTTATTATCAATTACAGCTCTAAACTTTATTTCTCTCACATATTTCACCTAGTAAAAATAATAATCCTATTCCTATAAAAGCTATCATTGAATTTAAGTTATTTAAATATAATGAAATTAGTATTCCACTGCTTGATATATAGAATATATGTTTGGGTTTGAGTGACTTTCTCTTTATTTTTCTCATTCAATCACCTAAAGCCATTAAAGTATTTATTAAATTATCTCCATATTCATTATTATCTTCATCCTCTTCATCTCTCGTTGCATCAAGATAGTTTATAAGTTTCCATAACTCACTTTTAGATAATTCTATTATATATTTTTCTTCTAGTTTTTTAGTTCTCATTTTATATAACCCCTTCTTCTTCTATTTTAGAAGATGGTTTTCTTCTTAGCCATTTCAATTCTTTCATTGCACTTTCATATGTATTGTATAAATATTCAGTTCCAATCCATACAGGAAACCACCATCTCTTAATCTTTAATTTATACATATCATTTGAATCTTCAGAATATTTGAATTTAATTATTCTATACTTATTTTTCATTCAATCACATCCTTGAAACAATAATTAAAAAGCCAATGTTCAAATACTTCTTCATCTTTAATTGAATCCCACAAATTGTTATGCTTCATTCTAAACAGATGTGGGTTGTCTCTATATCTTTTATAAAACTCTACACGTTCAGCGAAGGATTTGAAGGTTTCTTCTACACCTTTATTATATCCGTCATAAAAAGGTAATCCTCTCTTTTCTATTAATTCTTCTTTTATTTTAAACATTTAAATCACCTTTTTTGTAATCCATTTAATATATCCTTCATCTTTACACGAACATTCCAAAGCATCTCTGCAATAAAATCCAGACTCTTGAGAAATATTATGTTCTACAAATTCATATCTATCGCAGGTTTCACAGCATTTCTTAATTTGTTTTTCTTTCATACCACATCACTCAATCCTTCTTCAAGAATCATAATTGAATCATACTCTATTCCAATCCAAATGCATAAATCTATTATATAGAGTTCATCAATTTCATATTCTAATTTATTTAATTCTTTTATGTAATTATCAATTATGTTTTCATGTTGCTGTATCATCCATTCAAGGGCAGACTTGATATCTTTCAGTGGTAATATTTTGTAATCCATTTCGCTCATTTTACTTTCAGTTTTGACTTTTGTAAATTCTCGATGTATATCATTTTCTTTATCTATACACCAACCTCCACCCTCATCATAGTCATACACTTTTCTTGTTTTTTCTTTTAGTGGTTCAGACATTAAATCTCTCCTTATGTAAATCATCCATTTCCTCTATGGTTTCTTTATTCCATTCTGGTCTATTCATACTTCCTTCTGGTTTGTATTTAAAGATAATTATACCACACTTCTTACATTCTTTTATTTCATTCTCTAAACTCTGAAACATTCTTGGAAATGGATTCTTCCAAGTTTTCCATTCTGTAAATTCATGCTCACACATTTAACTAAATACTCCTTTATCTATATGATATATTACCCAAGAACTTCCAAATATTACACCAAATATCATAGATATATACAATCCATATTCCCCAAATATTTTTATTGGTATAATGATTAATAATATAAATACGAGAAATAGGATACCAAATACATATAGTATCTTTCCTATTAAATTATACTCAAATTCCTTTATTCCTTTTATCATCCATTTTATATACCCCATAGATATCACCCATTCCTAAATATCAGGAGACCATCCTTTCTTTTCTAATTCGCTTTTGCAGATAGGACAATATTTATATTCATTATATCTATGATGATTATTCTTTTCATCATAAACTATTCTCCATCCACATTTACATAACTTTTGTGTATTATACATAATTATTTTGATTTTAGATTCCTAAAGGTTGCCTTTGTCTTATTATTTTTTCTTTGTAATAAGATTACCCCTTCTTCTATTTCAGCTAGAGTCCAATCATCTTCTTTAATTAAGTCATTGGAATCTAGAACATTAAGTATTTCTTTCTTATTCATTTAATCTAACCATTTTCCTTCATCTAATAAGGTTCTATATTTATTTAATCTAGTAATCTTATTTTTGGTTCTTAGATTAGTTTGCTTATCTTCTGGAGGTCTAACCTTAAACCTTTTACATATATTTTTATTAAGAGATTGATTTGTTATATTAAGATAGGAATGTTTACTTGATATATTATTACATAATTGATTTCTTGTAGATAATAAACTATAATATGTATCTTCTAAATTAGAGTTTAAGGAAGAAGAAGTTGGATTGTCAAGTTTCATATATCGTGCTATATTTACTGTTCCTCTTATTATATAACGTAAGACATCAAAATATGAGGGCGTGTCGAATATTCTTATTTCAACCGTATCTGGTTTCCTGAGTTTCTTTTGGTGATGTCCATTATCTGAGTGGCTGTATATCATATCATATCGTTTAGCTGTGTTTCCTACAAATCTATATCTATCTAATTCTGGCATTTGTATATGTCTACTATTGACTAGTCTCTCATTAGTTCCTATATGATTATTAGGACAGTTTCTAGAATACTCTAGAATAGGAAATAACATAGTATATATACCAACTGCCTTCTTCCAAAAATCATTAACTTTTAATGATGGGAATGAAAAGTGCATATGCATACCACAATATGTTCTTTGGTTACCATTAATATATGGTATAGGTATTACAGAAATATCTTCTGATTTAAATCTCTTTTCTGCCTTCCTAACTAAAGATTTAATTTCAGATAAACATTTTCTTATATCATTATGTGGTTTAGTTTTTATTTCTAATTGCCAAGTATAGTAATCCTTATAAATATGTTTATCAAAATGAGATAATACATCATGTAGTAAGTCTATATCTGATAACAACTCCTTATTCATTTCATCATATAAAACCATTTCTAACTCTACACCAAATGATGTATTAGTTTTAGTTGAGGTAAAATATTTATCAATCTTCTTAAACATCTCCTATAGTTCTCCCTTAACTATTATATAATATTAATATTTATTATATTCTTTTATTATTCATTATAACATAATTCTAATTGCTTTCTAAATCCTAGAGTTCCATTACGGTTTAATAGCTTTAGATATACAGTTCCCATTAAACTTCTATCTCTAAATTCAAATTCCATATCAGATACATTATGTTTAAATATTATTTTGTTAGATTCTTCTTCTTCTTTTATTGTTATTAACCAATCACCAAAAATTAATACTCTACTTTTAAGTTCCATTTATCCATCTAAAACTCCTAAATTCAGTATAATCCTTTTTGATAATCCTTAATGCTCCTAACTCAATATATAAATCAATTCTTTTTCTTGCTATCTCTCTATCTTTATTTCCAATAACATCATACTCTTTAAATTCATGTCCATTATATAGAAAGGTTTGAAATGTATGTTTAAAGACTCTCATTATATATCATCTATCCTTTTATTATTAACTAATTTAACTTGATTCATATACATATAATCCCTAAAAGAATGTCTTAGAATATGAATCTTTCTTTCAGCTCTATCTCTGTCTTTATCTATAACAGAAGCTACAATAATATGAGCACTATACATATTAGATAAAGCAAAAGTAAATCTTCTTGTTTCTTCTTTTTTAGTAATATCTTGGTGCATAGTCATAAGATTGGATTAGGAAGATAATGAATCTTCATCTCCTTCTCTCCCCTCTTTGCATAGAGGTTTGACCAAAAGGTAGGCTCTCCTGTTTACCCCACTAATCCAACATAAAACATTAGCTAATAAGCTACCCCATTAGCTCACGAATTAAAGGATAAGTTTTAAAGAAATCATATTCAATTTTTGGAAATAAATTACTATTCATTAAGTAAACCTTTTCGGATGCTTCCTGAAGAGTTCTTGCTAATATTCTAGTTGTAGTACTATAATTACTTCTAAATAACCATATTCTTACAGGAGGTTTGTATGTTTCATGCATTACACATCAACATCCAATTCTCTAAATCAGAATCATCATATAAATTGTTCATACATCCTCTGTTTAGATTTCTCATTTCTACATCCATATCAACTTTAAGAACAAGATAATAGCTATGAGGAGGAACATAATTCCATCCCTTCTTTACTTTAAGAAATACTTCCATTCTCTTTTTAGCTATATTATTACTCTCATCCCCAATGATATAATAAATCTGACTATTCCCCATTGTTTTATATTTATGTTTATATACTTTACCATGATGTTTTTTCATCTATATACCCCACATCATTAGTGTAATCCCAATGCATATATGTTTCATGTATTGGAATATGTAAATGTAATCTAGCAAAATTAATAAGTTTTTTACCACTTTCTGGTACATCTCTAGCCATTATAGTAACAAGTACTTGCCTTTCGGAAAATAACCATTCATGTGGTGTTATTTCTTTTTTTGTCATATTAATCTAATAAAGATTGTATATACTCCTTTTCATTTAATAATATTCCATATCCTAATATCTTAATTTTGCTCTTTCCAAATGCTCTTACAAAATCTTCTAGATATCTAGGACATTTATCTCCGAATTGATATGTTGTATTAGAAAGGATATTATTACCCTTTCTTAATCCAATATCATAGTAATGTTTTCCCTTAGCTATTATATGTAATCTAGTTTGTATATTTTCCATTATATCTTTCCTAGAATTTATTTAGAATATTTTCAAATTGAGATTTTGCTATCCTTTCAACATCTTCTCTTGTTATATCCTTTATCATTGTCTCTTTATCAAATTTAGAAAGAAAAGACATATATTCATCTACCATTTTATTTATTACTTCTTCTTGTTTATTCTTTAACTTCTTTAATACTTTTTTCTTTGATAACATATTTATTTCTCCTATAAAGTACTTATTCTATAACTAGATGTATTACTTGTAGTTCTATACCAACTAAGTCTTCTGTCTGCTTCTGCTACTTCTTCTGCTTCATTACTTTCTGAAACAGAATTTATACTCTTTTCTATATTAAAATTAATTGCTTTATCTAGTACTTTAATATATGGTACAAAATCAGAATATTTCCCTAGATATATTTCTGTTAATCTTGAACTGGATATACTTGGTTGTAGTAAATACAACTCATCATCAAATCTAACAAATGATACTGATACTACTGTTCCTCCTACATTCACATCATAATCTAAAACTACTTTATATTGGTTAGGAGGTAATCCTATTCTAGATACTGATGTTAGTACATGTCTAACTAAATCGCATCCTAACTCTCTACTGTAGTTAGGTTCATCTTTATTAGATATAGCTTGAATATTTTCTGTTGAATCATAACCAATAATTATATTTTGTATATTTCCTCTATTAGGTTTTTGAATAAGAAATAATGTATGTTCATTATATTCAGGTATATTACTTCCTGATACTAAAGCTGTTTCTAATTTATAGTTATCACGTTTAGTAAAGAATTTATAGATTACAGTATCAAATGATTCTAAATCTTTAGTTGAAAATTTAGTTACAGTTACCATCTAAATTCTCCTATTCATAGATTTAATTGTTTTCTCAAAGAATTCTACAGTAAGTTCAATATCTGATTTATCTTTCTTATCATCTTTCTTTATAATTTTATTACATAATTTATCAAGGTCTTTACCATAATAAATTTTATCTGAGTTTAATGGTTTAAGTATCTTTTCTATTGATTCCTTTATATCTGATATAGCAAATTTACATTTACCACACCAATACAATATATAAATCTTTTCTTTATGATTGATAATATCAAATTTGTGTTGACATTGTTCGATACAATCACATGTACATAAAGGATTAATAAGAAGAGGATAATGACATCTTCTAATTGCAGATTCACATTTATTAAATTGCCTTTTATATAAACATAATCTCTCTGTATCTTTATCACATTTTGAAAACTCAATTCCTAATGTATATGGGTGTTTCATATTAATCATTCTCTATATTTATTCTAACTCTTAAGTCACTATCTATCTCAGCTATAATATTATCATCTAAACTATTTAGATTTAGTTTATCTTGGGTAGATGTAAAAACAGCTTTCTCCATAGGAAAACCATATATTTCTTTAAACAAATCAGGTAAGAATTTCCTTAATTCTGTTTTCTTTATGTCTCTTCTGAGTATATCATATACAGAATTATAATTCATGTTAGAATTCTTTTCTGATAAGAATCTAATAATAAGAGATAGATTATGGTCAAACCTTAAATTACCATTATATGCAAGTATCTTAATTAGTTTTATATCATTCCTCATATATGTATCTAATCTAGTAAATAAATGAGATATATCAAGTGCAAATATTGCTCCAAACACATCTCCTAATTTTCCTTCTAGAATGAAATCAAAGAAGAACTTACTTGTTTTCTTTATATCCATTTTAGCAGAAGAACAAGATGTAATTTTATCCATTTCTCTCTCTAGTTTTCTAATAGATTTATCTCCTTTACTAACAAGGGTAACTATTAATTTCACTTTATCTATGTGTTTAATTTCGAAATCGTTCTCTAGAGAGTTAATAATATCAATTACATTATATGTAAAAATATCAATATCTCTAACTTTATCCTTAGAATAGACAGTTAATTTCATACTTACCTCACTCTATATGGTTCTAGTTCTCCATTATCATACTTTCTATTAATCTCATTAATTAATTTCTCTACAGTAAATTGTCCAACTCCGTATGCTGAATTGATTTCTGAAAGATAGTACTTATTATCTTCTCCTTTAATTACATCTATACAATAATCAGCTAAATCATATCCTATATTATTATGGAATGTTTTAATTACATCATATACAAAGTTTTTAAATTTACCAGATATCTTTGCATTTCTACCAAGTGAACGATAGGAGAATACATATCCTCCTTTATCAGTAAATTCATCAAGTCTTTGTTTATGACTTATTTGAAATACATCTCTATCTAATACATTAAATCTGAATTCATGTTTGATTGGTATATATTTCTGAACTATATACTTCTGTTTAGCATTCTTTAAGAATATTGATAAATCTTTAACATTATCAAATTTTTCTATTCCATACCCATGATGTCCATTTAATGGTTTAGCTAGTACTGGGAAATCTTTAGTATCAACTGAAATTCTACAAGTATGAGGATAGTAATCTTTTAGAATTTCATAATTCTTCATCTTATTAGAACATAATGAAATTGCTTCTGGTTTGTTAAGAACATATAATTCCTTTACTTTCTTGCCTATAGATATCGGTTTAGTATTTCCATGATTAATAACAATACCACTACGGAAAAACTTATCTTTCCTAGTAAGTATGACTCCTTTGCTTTTTAGATGTTCAACAAAATCTCTTGAGAATGTTATATTCCCTTGTCTTAGATATATTCTCAATTGTCTATTCCTCCTATATATGAACTAATTACTAACTTTTTATTCTCTTGTTTCTGCCAGTCATCATCTTTTTCTTTCTTTTGTTCATTGGTTACAAAACATTGATAACACCGTTTCTCTCTTTCTGTGTCGTTTTCATGCCCATTACAATAATAGGTAGATAAAGTTAGTTTACCTTCAGTTTTACATATCTCACATTTATCAACTTCTATGTTATCATCACTTGCTTCATCCCACCATTTAAAGCTTTTCTTAGCCATCTTAGTAAAATCTTCTCCTGATGTATTCATATTAAGTTTAAATATTCCATCTCCTAATCTATATACTTTATCAAATGTTTGTATATAAGGAGTTGGTTCACTTACAATTACAATTCCTTCTTTCTTCTTTTTGTATAACCATAAAGTCCTTAAAGAATCTTTTATAGCTGTTACTGTATTATTCTTCTCATCAATCTCTAAAAGAACTCCCCATCCATTAGGAAACATTTCTTGGAATGTATTAAATACTTTCTCTTTATTATTATTGTATTTCTTCATTAATTCATTATATAAAACAGCTATTACTTCAGTATCAGTTTCACTATTAAATACTATACCCATCATTACTTCTAGATAAGACTTAACACTATCCATACCATAAGCTGTTCCATTATGTATATAATATTTTCCTTTGTATTCCATAGGATGTAGATTCTCTTCTGAGTCAGCTCCATATGTTGCTTTTCTATGATGTAAGAAAGAAAATTTACTTGTTGTATTAAGGGTTTTACTTATATCCTCTGAAAACTTTTTATTCTCCTTAATATATGATTCTTCATCAAATGCTGTAAATTCAAATGAGCCTATTCTCTGTTTCTTATTTATTCTTGTTTTATCTAAGTTAGAGTTATATATTTCTTCTAAATCATATAGATATTTCTTCACATTTAGTTTGTTCTCTTTGTCTTTATAGATAATACCTACACCATCATTTCCTCTGTAAGCATTAAATAAAGCACTTTCTACTAATTGTTTTATATTTATATTTTTGTTGCCTATATATCCGACTATTCCACACATAAAATTTCCTCTTATATCATTCCTCTAATAAATTTCTAAATTTAATTGCTTTTTCCATACAATCTTTACATAGTGAATACCATACACCATCTACTCTTATAGATGAAAACTTTGTTATTTTACATTCACAATTATCACAAGTAAAAGTTATTAAATCAACCCCTTATTAACTTTAGATATTAACTTAAGAATGGAATGTATATTTACTGGTTCATAGTTCCATACATCTACTCCTACATTAATCATTACTTTTTCAACTCTACACCCATGACTCCATACTTCTATCTTCTTATATTTCCATTTATCATGAACATGACCACATAGAATGAAATCACACATAGATATAATATGAGATTCTAATGTTTCCATTTGTTTATCTTCTGGAGGTTTGTGTAGAACATAGAAAGTTCTTCCTCCAAATTCCATGATGGCATGAGTTATATATGTTTTTACCCCATTATTCTTATCATGGTTACCTCTAATGTGAACTATATTTCCATTAAGTTGTTGCTCCCAATAATGAGCATTTCCTGTTCCTTTAAAACAAAAATCTCCTACATGATAAACTGTATCTCCTTCAGATACTTTATTATTATGATTCTTAACTAAAGTAAGATTCATTTCTTGCTTTCGTTTATCTTTAATCTCATCTGACAACCAATTAAGGTCTTCATCTACATCTTCTTTATAGATAAATGGTCTATTACAAAACTTGATAATGTTAGCATGGTCTAAATGATAATCAGCAGTAAAAAATATATTCATATCAATCACTTAGTTAATCTTATATATTAATAATTTGATTAAATTCTTATTCTTCATCTCTCATTCCTTTTATATTTAATGATGAACAGCAACCATCACATCCATGAACATAGTAATTATGAGCATCCCATATTGGATGACCAATACCATGAGAGCATATCCATTCTATACAATTTCTATCTATTCTATAAATGAATTTATCATTTTTAGTATGTGGGTTTAGTTTTATAAAAGTATCTATTATATTCTGTCTTCCTTCTCTTGATATCATTCTACTATCTCGTTAAATATTGCTTTATTAAAATGTTTATACTTCCATCTTATTCTTCTAGATATTTTCTTATCATCCATTAAATAAGCAATTGCCGAAGCAATAGAAGGGCTTCTAGATAAACCTGCATCACAAGCAACTATTATATAATTATATTTCTTTATTTCTGGTATAATACTTTTTATATACTCCACTTGAAATTTATTAATAAATCCTTTACCTGATTCTACATCATCTATATGTAACCAAAGATTAGGTTCATAGTTGTATTTATTATTACTGATAAATATTATATAAGGATTTAGTTGTTTTAATGTTTTATGTTGCCTAATAATTTCATTTATTGAGTTAATTATAAAATGTCTCATAATAGGTCTTAGACCTCCTTGAATTGTCCACGAGGATTGTCAGAAACGGGTCTCTCGCTTCGAATCTCTTTTCATGAATGGTGTAGTAAGGGTAAGGGTTTTATTTTGTCAGAATTGCTTAAAATCAATTTAAGAGCTTACTTGTTTATTACCACAAGAAAGTATAATTATGTTTTCTCTATTTAAGGGGTCATATAATTCATACATGACATCTTGTGGTTTATGACATTTATCACATACTACTTTCTTTTCTAACATTATTCTATATCCTCCCAATTTATTTCATTAGTATAGAATGTCTCTCCACAATCCATACATTCCCAACTTTCAGTAACCGAATCATATTTAGTAAGGTCTTCACTTCCACAATACGGACATAGATATCTCTTTGGTTTTGCCCAACTAGATTTATCTATCTCTTTCTTAATTAAGTTTAGTTTTTTCATATTTACTCCTTTAGAGTCCACATATCTCCTTTACATCCTTTACATCTTTCTACATCAACTGAAAGAGATAAAAGATAATTCACATAGGATTCATCTAAGTTAAGAGATTTAGCAATTCCTTTAGTTGTTCTCTTAGTAAATTTCTTATTTGACTTAAATTGTTGTAATATTCTTTTCTCTATTGTATGATTTACTTCAATTATATCTGTTCCTGTTTCATATTTCATTATAGCCATCCTCCTTTAGTAGCCATAGATAAGTAACCATTTACATTTGCTGATAATCCTAATTTCTCTCTATACTCAAATTGAGTATCTCTTGGGAATTTAATGTTACAATGATTACATACTTCTTCACATACATCTGCATTAAGCATTCTAAATACTTTATTCAATCCATATCTTTGATTGATTAACAAGTTTCTAGTCATACTTAATCTGTTTTGTGACTCATTATAATTATCTCTAAGCATTTTAACCATAGGATTGTTTGCTCTTATTCGACTAGCTACATTAGTAATATAATATATTATAAACTCATAGAAGTTAAATAAGGAAGGAGTATCTAATAATCTAATTTCTATTGTTGCTGGTTTGTTTAATCGGTGTCTATTTCCACTATCTTTTATATGTGGACTATAGATTATATCTTTATACTTACGCCTGTCTCTATGTATATCCATAAATGAGTCTTGATTAAGGAATGGTAAACCAATATGACTAGATTTATCCATTCTATCAGAAGTTTGTAAATCTCCTACTTCAAAATTCTTACTATGGTCAGCTAATGCTAAAATAAAGGGATACATTCCCATAGCTTTCTTATAATATGTATCTTTACTTCTATTATCTGGGTAACTAATATGAGCATGTAAACCACAATGAGTATATCCTTCTCTAACAATAGCTGGAGCTGGTATAACATATATCCTATGTTTAAGAAATTCTTTAGCTGATTGAGTATATAATTCCTTAGTTTCTTTAACTATACTTTCAGGGTCTCCATGTGGTTTAGTTCTTATCTCTAATTGATAGGGATAATAATCTTTATATACCCTAGATGGTAGATTACCTAGTATTCTTTCTACTAAGTTTTGGTTCTGTAACGGTTCTTTATTTCTAGCATCAAATAGTAATAACTCAAGTTCAACCCCACATTCAATAGGTTGTAACTTCGGATTAAACCACTCATCAAATTCTATTGTTCTTCCCATATTAATCACTTATGTAAATCTTAAGTTTCTTCATTATATCTTTAAGTTTCTTTATATTTGTATTATTACTTGGAACTCTCATTATATTATTCTTTCTGAAATGTAAGCCATAATCTTTGAACTTCTTCTTAATCCATTGAGGAACATTTCCCTCTCCTTGATACTCAAATATGTATTTAGAATTAAATTTATTAAATGAACACTCAATTGTTTCTGCTAAATCTTCTAATCCTTCTTCAAATGATTTATCATTGTCCTTTACATCACTAACCTTTTTCTTATTCTTACCATATAAATCATTACATAAACTAGATACTAGACTATTTAGTTTATCCATTGGTGCAATTTCATATTTCCAGTATGATGTATTATAACATTTATGCTTACTTTTATATTTAACAAATCCAGCTTTATCTAATTGTTCTATAAGTCCTTCTGGACTTACTAAAAGAACTACTGCATTCTCACATATATATATTCCTGTTTTAGTTTCTTTGAGAGGATTACTATCCCACCATTCAAATATCTGATATAATTCAGCTAATGACCTATTGATAGATGATGTATCTATTAATTGATTACTTTGATAATTGTTAGCAAATTTACTTGAATAGTCATCATTATATCTTGTTCTGTTCCAAGAGTTATCTACATCTTCTAACTTACCAACTTCTTTTATGTCATTATCAACTATCTTATATATAGTTTCATATGTTATTGTTTTACAATTTGTAGCTTTTACATTATCATCATTATATGCATTTACTATTTGTTTATCTTCAGAAGCAAATGCTAATAAACTATTATCTTCATCTATGTATACTTCTAATGGAGATGTCTTTCTAAAGAGATATATCTCTCCTCTTTGTTTATCATATAACCAACAAGCATAGCTACCTTTAAGATACTTAGAAGCTTCGTTTATACATTTAGGTATATCTTTCTTTCCATTCTTATCATAGAAATGTTGAATTAATGATATTATTGCATATGAATCACATTCTATATTAGTCTTAATGTTAAATTTCTTATATATTTCTTCTTGATTTCTAATTACTCCATTATGAGCTAATATAAAATCATCTGTATTAAATGGATGATTATTCTCATTATCTCTTGGGTCTCCATGTGTTGATGCTCTTGTGTGCATTAATATTGTATGAGTTTTATCTAAATATATCCTTCCATCTTTTTGTGCAAAGAAACTCTTTACTGACTCTGGTTGTTTAAATAACTCTCCTTTTATATTATCACAAGGCTTACCACAATATAACTTTGGCTTTTCACCATGTTTCTCTATATAAACTCCCCAAGCGTGTTCTCCTCTACTTTGCAATTCCATAAGCATAGTAAGAGCATTAACTTGAAGGTCTTTACTTAAGTTCTTACGTTTGTCTTGTAATACAAATCCGCCTATTCCACACATAATTAGTCTCCTATTGTTAGAATATCTTTATTAGTAAATAATTTATGTTGAAAATCTTTACTAAAGAATTTAATTCCATAAGTGCTTCTATATTCATGTAAATGAGGTTTAGTTATACACCAATAATTATTCATATAGAATGGATTAAATATTCCATTGTATCCTTTTTCTATAAGTGTATCAACAAAATCTCTTACATATTTATATTTTAAAGGAATACCATATTCTAAATCTACTTTCTTATTATATAAAGGAAGTAGTATTTCCTTATATATTCTTGAAGCATTCTTATAATCTCCACTATTAATTGTCTCTCTAATTTCTTCTTCTGATATTAACTTAAATATATCTTCTTCCATTCCATTGATTACAAATCTAAATGAATCCCTCATAAATGAGGTAAACAAGGAAGTTAGATATGGAGATGATAGCCAAGAAGAAGATAGTGCTCTGTATTCTATACCATGATTCTGTATTCTATATGTTCCAGCTTGTCCATAAAACTTACGTCTTATGTTTTCTGTTTCATCTCTGAATATAGCTGTTGACATAATTCCTGGAATATAATCAAACATCTTTACTAGATTATATAACTTCTCTGGGTCTTTCATTATTTTCATATACTTAATATCAGAGAATCCAAGATGTATATGACCTCCAGAAAATCTAGTCATAAACTTTTTACCATCTGGGTAATCAATCTTTTCTTCTGTGTATATATTAGAATCAGGTGCACACCCAAATCTCATACACTCTCTATCTGCTCCTTCTATATCTTTTGGTTTTATTTTAATCGCTGGTATTGGTGCAAAATTTATTATATGATTTGGGTATTTACTTTGTACTCTTTGATTTATAGCGAAAAGACATCCTCTTATATTATTTATAAATGACTCCCTACATGAACTAAATCGAGGATTAATTTCAGCTTGAACACCATCAAAGAATATAGACCCACCAGATACCGATTCCTTTTTCATTTTACCTTTTAATACCTTATCTGCTGATATTACTTGATAAGGTGATTCTTTCTTTTTCCTTACATAAATGAAGAACTCAGGGTCTCCACCTATAGTTGGTTTTACATCTTTCATTTGTATTCTCCTATTTCAATCTTTCTTAATAATAGTTGATTTAACACTATATCATTCACTCCTAAATACAACCAAATACGTTTTAATGCAGTTTTATCTCTATCTATATCTACAACACTAATCATATTTGAAGGATAAAGTGTTGTATCTATCTTAAATGTATAATTATAAAGTTTTGTCATTATACGTACCTACTAGCCTATGTGCTCTATTAAGAAATTCATCATATCCTAACATATTACCATAAACTTCCATTCTTCTATTTGCGTCTAGATGTTTTTCACTAATACAGTATACATCCATACTGTCTTGAAATCCTCTATTGAATACTAGAAATTTATATATTGATACAGCTACTTTCTTCTTGAACATTTTTATCCTTAAAGTTATTCATAAAATATAGTCTTGTTACTCTATATGATATTATCCATTTTAGAGCTTCTTCTCCACTATCAAACCTATCATAGAAATCAAATTCTTTAATATGGTAATTATAGATAAAATGTTTATCTTCTAACCAATCTATGATAAGTTTCATAACAGAATCATTTGAGTTGATTTTACATCTAACATAGAACATATATAATATTGCATTAAATGGCTCTATACCAAAATGTAGTTTACACCATCTAATATATTTATCTATTATATCTTGTTTATTATCATTACATCCTGTAAGGTCTAGAAGTTTTCTATATAGTTGAGAATGAAATTTAATTAATAATCTTCTTCGTTTAATTATTTTCCTTATCTCAAATTTACTAGGAATTGATGTTAGTTTCACTCCCATTATTTAATCTCCTTAATTTCATTTTCATAAGTAATTAATGCGTCTCCTACTAGATTTCTTGCACTTCGTTGGATATATTTAAATGGTATTCTTATATAGTATAGTTTTTTACAATCCTTACTTGCTTTAATATCCTTTACTATTCCTCTTGCATTATTTATAGTAACATATGGATATTTTCTTTTTAATTCAACTATATCTCCAACTCTTATTACCATTTAATCAACTTGTTTCATTAATTTTACTTCTTCTTCAGCAAGTTTATGATACTTCTCATACATTTCTTTACTGTTAATGTATGAAGTATAATTTGAATTCATACCTGATTCACTTGATATCTCTTGATTTCTATATGATTCATACTTATGTTTATGTAATTCTCTAAGACTTCCAAATATCTTAATTTGTCCGTTTGAGTAATATTCTGTTCTTCCGTCTCTAATAGTATGGGTTGTACTAGCTCTTAGTATCTTCCCTAATTTATCAGTTAAAAGATAATGTGTCAGTGATTCTGTCTTATCATTTATTACTCTACATAAACATACTTCAATCTTAAACTGTTCTATTGCTCCTCTTCCTTTTAGACAATAAAATATTTTACCTTCTTTTAGTTCATGTTCTGCCATTACTTTTTCCTCCTTAATATAACAAGTTTAATATTATGATTAACTTCATTTATTTCCCATTTAATGTAGTAATTTACATTGTCAATCCAAAATCTAATATAACCATCATTAGTTATATTCATATAGATATGTAAACCTGGAACTTTAGATTTATCTATTATGGCATCCTTATATTCACATTTAGCCATATATTTTTCTTCTACTTCATTAGCTTCATTCACTACACAATATCCATATTCTACTAATCCTTTTATGGTTTTACCTATTTTCATATAAGGGGTTGCTATGTTTTCATCTAGCATTTGTAGTATAGATTCATCATTTTCTAATATCACTTTCATAATGCTCCTCTTTTAGCTCTTTCTGGTATACTTTTAAGATAATCTTTCCATCTATTTAAAGACATAACTTTATCAGAAAGATAGATTAAATTTCCTTTGTTAAATACTACCAAAGAATATACATTTTCTTCTCTTTCTATTGATGAAGAGGAATGAAGCCATAGATTGACAAGTTTGTTATCAATAATAAATTTCTTTCCATCTAAGTAAACTCTAAAACGCATAGAGTCTTCTCTAATAAAACTTACATCCATAATATTCTCCTAATCATCAAATATAAATCCAATATTTCCATCATCACTCCAATTAACTGCACCGTAGAACTCTTTCATTCCAAATAAACATTTAAAGTAAAGTTCAACTTTATTCACTGCAAATATTGGGTTTTCGGAAAGGACTATTAATTCTTCTCCTTCATGTGTAGTATAAAATTTAAATATCTTCATATATATCAATTTATGTTCTAGTATAATTTTCGTATCCTAATACACTCTTTGAACTATTAATATAACTACAAAATCTATTAAACCCATAGTATTCAGAAAATCTATTCCAATGTTGTTTTAGTCTATGTGGTTTAAATACAGAATCAAATCCATCATCTATAAGTTTATTGAGAACTTTTCTCTTCTCTTCAAATGATATGTATATGCCACTGGAGTTTCTTATATCTTTATGAGATAAGAACGGTTCTATAACATCATGGTATATATTTTGTGCTGTTTTATAGTCAGTATTATTAATTGTCTTCTTCACATCTTCATAACTTATTTTACTAAAGAGCATATTGTTAATATCCTTTTTAGATAAAGATGTTGCTATTGCCATACAGTTTCTTGCTGTTCCCATTGTAAATGATACAAGTATAGGAGACGTTATCCAGAATGGAGATAATGTTTTATAGTTTATTATTTGAGAATCTTTCCATCTTTCTGTTGAGGTATATGAAGAGAAATCATAATCTCCAGCTTTACCTTCTCCTAATTTACGTCTTTCCTTTTCATCTTTTCCTCTAGATAAACATACACTTATAATACCGAGGATATAATCTAAAGTTTTTACTATATTCTTATGACCTCTAGTCATACTTACTTCTTGATTAACTCCACATGAATAAAGTTTTATATCTCCTGATAGTGCTCTTTTCTTATTATCTATATCAATTACTGCTTTAGGAATTAATACATAAGGATTAGAACTAACAACATTATTTTTATATGCTTCATATATTCTACTATCCATTGATGATATAAAAAATTCTCTACACGTATCACTTCCATTTAAATTTATTTCATAGAATGGAAGTTTTGATAATATTAGTTCATCATCTGCTTTTCTTTTATAATATCTAGCTAATTCTACTCTAGTTCCTAGATAAGGTCTTACGTCTTTTACCTTTGTCATTTAACTACCTCTTTTACTATAAACCATTCTTCTTTCTTCCCATCAAATTCTAAAATATCATTATCCATTGGTAATTCAGTTACTTCTGATTCCCATATAAGTTTACCACGTTTATAATGTCTACATTTCATTAAGTCAGGAAGAGACCTAACTACATCTCCAACATCTGTTATTTGAAATTTATGTATTCTTTTGGGATGTTGAAGTAGATATCTTAATGATACAATCATAAGTCTAAATTATATAAATGGGAAGAATGACTAAACCACTCAGACCTCTCAAGGCGGGTTTAGGAGTATTAGACTCTAGAAGTTCTAACTACAATTACCTCTTCCCATTAGAGTGTTTCTTAGATATTTCTGACATTGATTTCTCTATTCTTTGAATATCTCTTTTTTTATATGCTGGGTCAGGACTTGGATATATATTTGTATCTATATAGATATATGCAAGAAAAGCAATAAGCACAAATAATCCTGATATTCCTGATATTATTATATAACCATCATTATAGACTAATTCTTCTATTAAGAACATTATTGAAATAGAAGAGAGGAAAATCATTGTAGATTTTATTATATTCATTAATATTCTATAATTTCTTCTATACATACTTGTCTCCTTTTAATGTCTTTCTTATATTATTTACATCTTTATATCTATGTCCATTAATATTTGTAATCTTTATAGAATGTAAAAACATACCCATTCCTAATATATACATTAAATTGAGTATTAACCCTATAGATGTAACAAATAAAAGGTTAATTAGTGAATAAATAAATACACTTAATATCACTAACCAAACAATAATATAAGAATAGATATTCATGTTATCAACTAAATATATTTTTATTACAACAAGGACATAACAGAAGATTGCCTATTTTATCTTTATCAGATTTTGTCACAGTAAGAATATTACCACAGTGAACACATCTATAATATACAGTTACGGTTGCCATATTTATCACTGGTATGATACATTTACTTCATTATGTTTTCTTTCTTTTAGATTAGCTATTCTATATTCCATCATCATTATTATAGCACTCAATTCAGCTTTATTAAATTGCTTACTCATTTTCTCTATCTTTTCTGATGGTTTGTTCTCTTTCAGAACACATTCAGTAGATACAGTTTTAAGCTTTTCAAATAACTTATTCTTATCTACGTTAATAGCTTTCCAAACATCTTCTGACTCATGTTTATACATTTTAATCATAGTGTTGGTGTCTTTTTTCCCTCTACCTTTATAGATACATTAGATACACATACTTTACTCTTTGGTTTTCTCAATACCAATGCTTTAGAGCATATCCCAGTTTTCTTATCTACGAAAGGACAGTTTGCTTTAATACATACTTCAGAATCTACATATGCCATAATTTCAATCTCTCCTTATTTTAACATAGTGTTACTCTTTTTCTTCTTTCTCTCAATGATATTTTTATTCAATTCTAAACAATCACTTTCTGTTTGTTTACATTTAAGTCTGTATTTACATTCTTTACATTTATCTTCCCATATCATATAAATCACTAATTATCATAATGTTCTTTTAGAATTGTAGATTGGAATAAATGTTCATATACTTCACTACCATTTATCCATCCTTCTAGTTTAATCCAATTATCATAATCTCTTTTAATATGTTTAAACCTAAAGCTAGTGCATTCAAATTCATACAATTGGTCATCTAACTCTAACTCTAACCAACAATGTGAAGAGACCGAATTATTATTATGACCCACATATACATATGTATTGATACCTATATTTTCAAAGAATTCTTCACAGTCCTTTGACATATCATCACAATCATATAGATTAGGAACATATATATTATGCATATGATTAGATAATTCTTCAAACCCTTTATCATTATAAGAGATAAAACTATTTGCATATACATTATACATAACAATAAGAAAGAGTAATATAGTAATATAAAGAATTGGTTTGATATTACTAAGTTTAGTTTTATCTACTTTAATCTTTTTCTTTGTACTCTTCTTTGTTTTCTTATGAGATTTCGGCTCTCTAAACATTTATATCATCTCTAAAGTTCTATCTTTTCAATTTCATCTAATGCTGATTTACCTTCTTCAATTCCCTTAAGGACATCAAATATTTTATCTGACCATCCAGATATAAGGAAAGTATTATCCTCATTAATTCTTACGGGGGAGTTACCATATCCAGATAAATCAAATATATACATTTTAGATTCTGGATAGTTCTTTCTGTATTCTTTCCATAGTTTATCAAATTTACCTTTTATTGCGAATGTAGATGAATCCCACATTTGCATATCAGTAAAGAACATTAGCTTATCTACTTTAATATCCTCATCTAATAGATACTTTAAGACTCTCCATCCATTAGTAGTGAATCCAACTTTGTTTGCTAATTTATATAATTCATCTGCATTCTGGAGTATATTAGATTTGGGTAATTGATTAACTAACCAAGTGTCTCCGAATATACCATTAATTACTGATTTGCACTTATGTTGTAAAATCATACCTAATAGTAATCCTATATCATAATATTGTATAATAGACCTTTGACTAATTGGCATACGCATAGAACCTGATACATCACTAGCTATTAATACGGTTGTATCATATCCATATCCTTCTATATTATATGATGAATGTTTAATTGCTTTATCTAGAGAATCTAGTATTATAGATGTATAAGGATTATCATTTTCTTTTAACATTCTATATGCTGATAAGAATCTAAATGGTAGTTGTCTTGATTTCAATACCTTTTCTTTATCAGAAAGAGTTTCAGCAATCTTAATAATATATTCTTTAGATACTTTCACATCCAAAATATTCCTAAGATTTCTAAGTAATGCCATATATCCTAATCTATTTGAGTCTATGAGTTCTTCCCATTTGTCTCTAAATACTTTCTGTTTCTTATCTTTATCTTTAATATCTTGTCCTATTTTACTCAACTCAACTTCCCAAGTGTATGGAGTTTCAAGCGTATCTTCAGCTATCTTTTTGAATAGTTCCTTTTCTTTTTTATCCGAAGGTTTAGGATGTGATAAGAATAAAGCATCTCTTAATTTAACCTCATTATCTCTATTATATTTAGCAAATTGATATTCATCAAACTTATGAAATGAATCAGCTAATCCTAATTGTAGTTGTTTGGATAGTTTACATAATTTTTTATTCTGTCCATCTTCAGATTCTGTCCAGTTATCTTCATTAAGTGATTGGTAACAAGATAATAATTCTGTAATCTCATCTGCTCTTTGGATTATACCATCACTCATTTTTCTGATTAGATTATCTCCATTATGTAATTTAGCAAGATAAGCAGTAAGGAACACAGGTATACTTCTTAGATACATTTTAGTTCTAGCATAAATGGCTAGTTTAGCTATGAATTTAGGATTTACCTTTTCCATTAATTTCATAATACTCTTAGCATTATCAGTTGCACTTTCATAGTATTTACCTTCAAGAGCTGATACACACACTCTAGAATATAAGTCCATTTTAGGATTAAGTCTATATCCTTTATCACCTTCATAATTTACACTAGCATCTATATCTTTTACTTTAGTATTAAATTTTGCCATATATTATACACCTTTTTGAGAACATTAGATGTGAGTATGTTTGCGAATCCAATATTGAAGTAACTCACATCTACGCTACCAGAAGGGAAGGGTTGGACTTGAACCAATGACCACTCGATTAACATTCGAAGTAACTCCTAAATACGCTACTATAAGAGAACAATCTTTAGGAGTAATTAGTGCTCTACCTAGCTAAGCTACCTTCCCATAGAGGAACATATTGGTAAGAGTTATTTTCTCGGAACGAAGTATCTCTTACCAACGCCATCTATATAATGAATCTTTCAGGGTAATAGAATGAAGTAGAGAGTTTCTATCTAACCGAAGTAACTCTACTTCACGACACCTGATAGTGAATTTTATTAGGGGTAATAGATGAGATAGAGTTTTATCATATCCAACGAAGTATCTCTATCTCACGACACCCTATAATGTATTAGTAGTATAATTTTCTATTTAGTTTTCTTAATTCATATTGTCGTTTTCTTGTTTTATTATTTTCAGGTTGAGCAAGTTGTCTCATTATTAGTCTATATTTATCATAATCTTTAATCAAAGTATTTATCTCTTTCTCTAGAAAATTAAGCTTATCTATGTGTTTCTTTATATCTTTCATTGTTAGTTTAGTGCTAAATAAACCTCTATCTACATTGATATTTTCTATATTCTTCTTTTCTTCTTTTAAGTTTTTAATTTTACCTCTATATATTTGTTCAATGTGTTCAACCCTATATGAGACAAGACCATGTCCATAATTACATCGTTCTCTGTTCTTCAACTCTAGTAAAGTAGTCTTAGAAAATGTACCTAATTGCCCAAAATCATACGTTTCTTTTTTCATAATATTCTCCATTAAGTTTGCTCTTTAGATATACAAAATCCATCTTCATCTAATTCGATAGAAGATAGTTTACATCTATTTCTCTTGTTAAATATACAAGATTCTTCTTTACATTTCTTAATCATATTAATCAGTTTAGTGTTTTATCTTTAGTCTTAATCCAAATTTCTACACTAAGACTATTACACCCTTTACATAGATGTGTTTTAATGAATAGGTCTTGTGGATATTTCTTTTCAAGTTGGTTAAGAGCTATTCTTTTAGATGAGTTCTCCATACCTGAATTTAGTATAAAGTCTATTTTATCCTTTAATTCTTTATTCATCCTATACCTCTCCTTTTATATATTTATTAAGGTCATATATAAGTTCATCTATAACAACTGAATCAGCCATAGGATATCCTACCCCTAAATCTTTACAATCATTAGATAACTTTTCCTTTTCTCTTTTAAGTTTATTAATCATAACTTTTGCTACATCTCTATGTTGTATATAATAAGGGTCTAATTGTAATATTTCATAGGTTTCATCTATTAGTTTATTAATGTTCTCTTTTACATATCCCATTATAATTCATCTTCTGTTACAACTTTATTATCTTTATAGAATATAATTTCTTCGTATTCATTTTCTAATTCTAAGGATTCAGCATATTCTTTAGCTTGTTGTAGTATAGGAAACTCTTTTCTTGCTAGAACATCTTTATTTCTATTATCAATTAGTTCTATTTTATACATTTTCTTAATCACTCTTAGATAGTGTTTTATATTGCTCGAGGATTGTCAGAAACGCCTTTCTAAGCTCAAAACTATTTCTACGAAGGGTAATGGTAAGGGTGGCTTTCTAAATTCTTAGAGTTGCTTAAAATAGCTTTTATAATATTTCATATTTCTAATAGCATTTTCCATAGATTCCTTTTTACTACCACGAAAGACTATAAACCCATACTTTTCTGCTATAGAATGTATATGATTTAATTGTCTATTAACTTCTGGATACTTTCTAGAAGATGAGTAACATAACCATAATTTACAAGTAAGAGATTTTGCTAAACATCCTTTCTTTCCTAAATGTCTACAATTAGTACAACAGAAGTGTCCATCTAAGCATCCTTTACTAGACACTTCACAAGGATTATGAATTTCTATAAGTGTGTTAGCTAAGTTATATAAATCATCATATAGTTTAGATAGTTGCTTTTTGTTCATTATCACATAATCCCTTTAGAAATCTATCTCTAATGTTTTGTAATTATTTTCTTCTGCCCATTTCTTAATAATAGTGTAACTAGGTACATCTTTTACTATTATCTTCTTCTTGTTTGGGTAAATAAAACAAACATCAAAATCTTCTTTCCAACGTTTTTTCATTTCAGTTAATTTAGGAAATACTCTTACTATTTCTTCAACCCATCTATATTTCTCTATATACAAATAAATGAGATGTTTCTCTATATGATACTCTACACGTAGATTATATGTAATATCATCTATACCTTCCGTTTTACCAAACTGCCATCTCTCATCTAGTTTTCTTTTTAAGGAGTAAAATATAGGTTTTGCTTGTCTTTTCCATGAATCAACAATCTTTAAT
>CAZQXW010000004.1:67433-80761 GCA_964597365.1 uncultured Thermoplasmatales archaeon
TTCATACTATCATTCCTTATTCTTTACTATCTCTTTAACATTCATATCAAGATATTTTGAAACATGTTTATTTACTTGTAGAATTAAATCTCTATATCCAATTACTTCTGTTCTTCCATCAATTAATGTTCCATAAGAGTTAAATTCTATATCATATGTTATATAAGGTATACCATTATCGTGACTACGTAATTTAATAGATGTACCCCAATACCAATTTCCTTTTCTAATTACAGGTATAAAATACTCTCTAGAATTATAATGGTTTATCTTAAAGCATCTTTCTATTATCCATTTATCTCTCTCTTTAGATTGTTTCTTTTTCTTCTTCTCAAGTTTATTCTTTAGTTCTTCTATTTCTCGGTCTATGTAGATAATGTTGTCTAACCCTTCTTCTCCATCATCCCATTCAGATGTTTCTGTATGTGCAACTTTAGCTTTCATTATTATACTTCCTTTTACATAAATGATTTATATTTAATGGGTCAAATTCATTCATACTTTTATCTTCCTTTTCACATTCTTCATAGACTAATTCTAACTCTTCTTTAATGTATTCTTTCTCTTTCTCTATTAATTCCTTTTGAATTTTCTTAGACAGTTTAGATAATTTATCAAGTTCTTCTTCAGTAATTTCTATATATTCTGTAACATAAGTAGCACAACAAATATCTTCGTTATCTTCTATATCTTCTGGATAATCTGATGTTATTACTCTTATTATTGGTATTTTTGTTTTATTCATAAACTATCATCTTATTTTAGTTTGTTTACAAGTTGTTTTACTTCTTTAATATCTTTACAGAATATCTCATCAGTTATTAACATACCTTCAAATGATTCGTAATGTGTATGTTTACATAGATATCCATTAGATATTTGCTTTATATTAAGTTCATTCATTTTTCATCTACCTATTCCTATTTTTAATCTACTAAACAATATGGATAGAACTTCCATATAAACCTACCAAACAAATATAGGTTAATAGTGAATAATAAAAATATTGTGAATCTACTATATATTGGTATATGGAAGTTATAGATACTATCTGATAGTAGATATTTATTCACTCTCATATTTATACTCTCTCAGATTTTGAGAATGTGCATTTCTTACAATGTCTAACTAGAAATACACTTCCTGTTTCTGTTGTGTAGTAGAATGAATCTAATTCGTGTTTTCCTCCATCACATTCTTTACTAATTCTGCTTATCTCTTTATTCAGTTTATCCTTTTCCTTTTGAATAGCAATTGATATATCTTTAAGCATATCATTATATTGCTTTTCTTCTTTCCCGAATAATAACTTTATTCAATCACATCCTGTTCTACTATATAATATCTATATGCCATTATATTATTCCACCCCATGTCTTTATCTTGCTTTTGTAATTTCGTAATATATTGTTTTGCTTTATCTTTGTTGAGATAGAATATGTTATGTTTTATAGTAACAGTTTCTCCTTTTACAAATTCAGTTGTTTCAACATATATTTGATATATTTTCATATTAATTTTCCCTCTTACTAAAACTATTTGTAATATCTATCATCTTTAATATTTTAAACTAAATACAACCTACAACTATTCAGGTACAAAAAATATTATAATTATAGTTATAACAAAATAACCTATTAGAATACCTAATGGATACTTTAATATCTCTGCGTTTTCTTTTACTATCTCTGGACAGAACAAAGTTATTAATGCAAATAACAACATTGTAGGTATTAAAAGAAAAAGTATCAACAGATAGCTAGTCATAATATTTTCGTGTATTGACATATTTTTTCCTCTTTTCCATTTAAGGTTTCCTTCCATGTAGCTCCACATTCATCACATTTAAAGAGATATTCTGTAATTTCATACAGATTACCATCCATAATATCTCTCTCATATTGTCTGTATGTTTTTGCTACAAGTATTGGTTTACCTTTACATTTCTTTTTATGGTATCTATAATTCATACTAATCTCCTATTAGAAACCTTCATAGGTATATTCTAAGATAAATTTATTAATATACCCTAATATTTTACATTCTTTAAGGATTAATTTATAAGATTCATATAATAAGTTTTTCTCCTTATCACTTAAATCAGTTACATCTTTTGTGAATAATTGTTCTTCTTCTATTGTAACTGTTATATAATGTTGTGTACTTTGCATAGTTATTCTCCTAAATTACTTTCCTTCTTGGCACTCCGTTTATAAACTCAAATCTTTCTGGGTATTCTTTCACTTCATTCCAGAAGTTTATATAACTTTGTAGAGTGTTTTGCTCTTTAGGAAATATAATAGTATCATCTTTCTTTTTCATTATTTCACTCTTATAATTGGGTTGCTTTTTTTGTGTCAAGTCCTAATTTCTTTAGTAGTCTACCTGTTGCTATTATTCTACCTAGTTTCTTATTATATGTATCTTTTATAGAACAATTAGCACTTGCTTCTAGAGTATTGCCTTGAGTATCTATCATATATGCAATAGTTTTTCCTCCATTAGGAAGAATATTGTCAGGCATTCTTATCCTTTCATGTCTCCATCTTATATCATAGATTTCTCCATTTATATCTAATTCCATAAATATCACTCATAGTGTTATGGTTGTTTTTAACTTATTATTAATGTCATTATACCAAGAAACCAGAATTTAAACCAATAGAAACCAAAGGTTACTAATTCTGGAAAGACTATACTAATAGTTAGATAGATAAACATTCCTATTAGAATACTCATCAAAGAAATACATAGTATAATTAAGAATATACCTATAATCCAAGATGTAGTAGTTGGTTTAATTTCTTTCCATATATATTTAACAATACTCATAATATCAATTCACTTTATAGAATTATGCTATTGCATATTCGTTTATTATGAAGTTATATACTTCTTCTGCTTCTTCCTTAGAACATCCTGTTCTTTTGTTAATTCCTTTCAGGATACTCTCATATTGTTCATTATTCATATTATTCCTTTCCTTTTATAGTGTTTTTACTTATTAGTTAAATCCCATTCATCTACCATAGAAAGAAGTAACATAACTAAAGCAAGTAATGTTATCATTAATACTATTCTAGGATGTGATTCTATACCCCCCCAAATATTTAGATATATTGTAGTTGGTAAGTATAGCCCTAAGAATATTTTAACCCAAGTGGATTCTTTCATATAGTGTTAATATGTTATTCTAATTTCTACTGTATTTGTTATCTCTTTTATAATATCCCATTCTTTGTATATGTCTTCTTTGGTATATACACTTTTACTTAAACCATTTTTAGTGTATTTGTCAAAGACAAAAACTCCTTCAGAAGTTACAAATAGAATACCAAATTCTTCGTCTCCATCTTGTAATTCAGCAAGATATACTTTATCGTTTTCTAATGTTATTAGTTCTTCACATGTATTAGGAGATTGTACATTTACTTTCATATAGTGTTTACATTCTACAATTCATAGTTAGTTTCTTTTTGATTTCCCTATCCTTTCTCCTTTCCATAAGAATAGATTCA
Source organism: uncultured Thermoplasmatales archaeon (assembly GCA_964597365.1). Taxonomy (GTDB): domain Archaea; phylum Thermoplasmatota; class E2; order DHVEG-1; family DHVEG-1; genus CAZKUB01. The sequence goes on from CAZQXW010000004.1 coordinate 70,952, forward strand.
TATTCATCTCTTTGTTTTCTGATATAATTAAGTTGAGCAGTTAGTCTTTGAGTAGCAACCTTTAGATACTTAGTAGATACTCCTTTTTTATCTACTTTATTATTCAATTCACAGTATCTATTAACAAGCGTTTTATACTCTTGCTTTTTAATAGTTACCTTCTTTTCTAGAATAATATAACTCCTTAGTTTATTAATGTATGTATTTTCTACATCAGGAATTAAGTTATCAATTAATCTATGATGTTCTTCACATAAGGGAACTATTATATTTTCTTTTGGTTTATATCTACGAGGTATAACATGGTGTTTAGTAGTATTTGTTTTACCACACCATAGACATTTAGAATAGTCTAATCCTTTGACCTTTCTATTATCCATCAAAGTGCTTATATATTAGTTGTAATTTACTATCTCTATCAAGGTCATGTTTAGTAGTCATGTTTGATTTTGGTAAATCTCTTATCTTTATTCCTGTAATAGCAACATTCATAATATGTTTTACTTGTTTCATTTCCTGTTTATCAGAAACAATACCTATTACTCTAAAACTCATTGGTTTATTCATCATCTCTCCATTATTTTAAGAAGGAATATAAGGGGAGTTTGTCTCTCTTTACTTTCTATATCCATAGGTAAGAGAAACTCCCACACCGAAAAGAAACCTATGTTGAAATGTGAAATGATGAGTGGATTTAACTTAGGGAAGGTTCTATGCCTATAGAACATAAATAACACCCTTCTGATTACACAACCACTCAAACCTAATGTGTAAACTTTTCTCCAATCCTAGGGTATGAATAAAGTGTTTTTATAAGCAACTTAATGGAAGGGTTTTGGTTGCCGTGCAAATACATCTACCCTAAACGGAGATTATAAATATCAGATAGGATATTCTTCTGTATTTTATCCATTAAGTTGCATAAACATATTTATAAGTATTATCTATATCGGCTTTTGAATTAGTTTTATTAGCACTACAAAATATCCCACATATACCGAGCAGGTTAAGATATTCCTAAGATATATTTGCACTTCACTTAGTATCAAATATTTATGGCTTTCTAATTCAGTTATCTACCGTAGATAATACTCATCATTACTAAAATCTTTTTTTAACCTGTAAATGGAAGGATACTTCCCTAAGAAACACAAGTTTCGAAATCACTTATGTGCCTAATTATGAGGACTTCCATTGTAAGTATCCTTCCCTATTGTAGAAATCAACCTAATATACAGGATTATTTACTAGGTTTTGAGCCGATTTCTACTAATGGGAAACTTACGTTGTAGTCTTTCCCGTCTACTCTAACTTTGCCGTTTGCCCAATAACCTTTTGAGCCTGACTTGAACTTACGTTCTTGGCTGACGGTAAGTGCGTATGCTTCTCCATCAATATTTAAATTTATTGCTGGCATATTTATACATCACTCCATGGTTTGTCTTTTTAGAATATGAATGTTCTGGTTGAACTCATTAATATATTCATATTCTGGGGAAGATTATAAACCCCGATAGTGTTTATTTATTTTTATATTCTATTCAATTTGTAGGTTTAAAGCAAATACACCCTTCCTTTTTTATTATATTCTTTTTATACTTTTTACAGTATTTCCTATGACCACATATTTTACATAGGTCAGGATTATATATTGCTTTATCCATAGATTAATAACTCCTTTTCTTAATCTTTATGAGTAACCAAGCAAATAAGAATAGTGTAAACATAGATATAACAACAGCAACAGTAATATATTCTTGTGGTGTATCTAATATATTAATCATCTTTCTGTTGTTTATTTATCCATTCCTTTATCTCTACCCATTTCTTTTCTTTCATTATTTCACTTTCATTTCAGGTTTTAGAAAAGGATTATCTCCTTTACCTTTTGTTGTTCTTTTCTTTGCAGATACCTCAATACAGAATAGTTTTCCTGATTCGAGATAGGTCGGTTCTATAATAAGATTGGGAGATGAATTAAACCACATAGGTTTATTCCTTACATTTTTACGCATATCTTATCTCTCCTTTTTAATTATTCTAATTCAATTCCTTTAGTTATTCCATATAGAAAGTTGTAAACTTCAGATGTATTACCAGAAAAGATATGTTCTATTACTGTATATCTTTCCTTATATTCTTTCTTATCAATTAGATATATGTTCTTAGTAGAGTTGCTTTCTTCTAATATAACTCCTTTCCTGTAATTATATCTATTTATTCTTTTGATAAGGTTATCTAAATCTTTTAGTGTTCTTCTCATAATAGTGTTCTCCTTTTCTTTTAGTAGTTACCAGAAAGGACAATATCATTTAAATTACCTTTTCTATCAAAACCAAACTTAATATGAGCATACTCTAAATCAATATAGGAATATACATTTATAGAATCTTCCCCAACAATCATTACATCTTTAGGAAAATTATTCCAAAGCATATCCTTTTTAAATTTCTTTCTAATTACAGGTTTGGTTTTATTCAAGATAGTTAATATCTTTTCTTTATCATTCATAATAGTGTCTTATCTTTAGTAAGGAGTTGATTAAAGGAGAGAGAACATCTTAGATGATGTTTAAGAGAATTGAACTCTAAATCCTTCCATAAAAACCTAAAGCATTAGGGAAAAATACAGAAGGTAACCTAACCATAGGATTACACTACTCTCTCCTTCTTTTAATAGAGATAGGAGGCAACAGGATATTAAATCTTATTTATAATACACTTAAAATTTATGGGTTTAAGCATATTACTATGTATTCTTTTCTAAACGCCTTTGTGCAAATCTGGGTTACACTTAATCCATAAGGAATGGGAATATATTTTTCGAATAGAAAAGAATATTCATTATTAAAGTTATTATTATTTATTGTATCTGAAAAGATTTTAGAGATAGATATAGAACGATATAACCAAGAAGCGATACGCTACTCTAAAAGAATAATTATATCTATTTGTTCTATACCTATCGAGTTTCTGTAACTCATTGTTGTTTTCAGATATACTGTTATTAATAGTATATACTGTCTATCTTTCGTGTTTAATGAGAGTTACTAACTCAAAGGTATTGAAAGAATAGTAAACTATACCCTTTCTATTGATTGTAACTTAATATAACAAACTGTTAATACTAAGGTAACTTTTTGCGTAACATAAACATTAAGTAATATATTAAAAATAAAACATATTAAATTTTGTTTGATGTTTCTCATAAAACTGCAAAATCTTGTCGAAAACTTTAAAAAGGTTTTGGTCGGTTTCTATCTGTTGAGCGAAAAAAGTGCTATATAAAGGTTTTGCTCGACAAATTTCAACAGAAGAAAAAACAGGAGGGATTGATTCAGTATTAAACAATATAAGAATTAAACAATAATATAATATATACTAATAGAATATAACATAATAATACTATCCTAATGTTATAGAATAATAATATATCTATAAGAATAATTAATAATATACTATTCTTATAATAAGTTGTAGTAAGGATAAATGAAATAGAATAGTAATCTTTCCTAAGCCTTTAGGATAGTGTCTTAAAATCAATTTAAACCTATCTATAATCAACGCTAAGGCAATATCTTTCTAATTGAATAGTAATATACCTATCCCTAAACTATTTGCTTAGAATTGATTTATGAAAAGATTAAGCAATATTTAAAACTCCCATTACAAATATAATAAATAGAAAAGAATAATATTCTATAATAATATTATAATAATAATAATATAAATAAATGTATAGCCATTACAGAATAGTATATACATTTAAAGCATATTTAGGAAATGCCTTACATATCTATAAGGATAGGTAATACTTATAATAGTTGGACTATTGAGAAACTTAATAGATGTAATATTCCTATGAATGAATAAAAAAAAAAGTATTAATAGAATTTAATTACTTTAGTAAATCTTACTTCTTTACCCTGTTCACTTGCTATCTGGGAAAAGATAAATATACTATCCCTAATTTCTATGTATGTTCCCAGATAATTTACTTCTGTTACAACTCCATATATCTTTTCTAAAGTTACTTCTGTTGGTTTGCTAAACAATTTCATCATACCACTCCATAAAGAAAAGAGTTAAGGGAATTAATCCCTTTCCCATATATACTTTCCTAAGTCGTAATCATCTGCATTTCTGTTGTGCTGTTGTTGTGTTAATGGAAATACTCTTGTATCTTTACATTCTATCGGATAATGGTGTAAATCCTTTACTAAAGGCACAAGTATATCACATAGATACTTTCCTGAATTCAACTCTCGAAGTAATTGAATTAAATATTCTACATTATACTTTGGATATGCCCAACACAATTCTCCTGATTGATGTGTATAGTATAATCTTTTCTTTATTTGCTGTATAACTTCCTTAGTTGTTGTCTTGTTTGCATATCTAAGTGTTGTTATGGTGTTGTATAGGAATGCACTTATCTTTCCTGTTTTCGCATTCTTAAAGAAGTCTTTGGGATTGTTGTTTCTAATAAGGTATATTAAATCCCTTATCATTATCTTTAATTCATTTCCAGATATGAACACTTCCGTTTTAGGTTTACCGTCTATTCCAGAATAGGATACTTTTCTTCCCCATATATTAATTCCTGATGGTTCGCTTTCGTCAGAAGTTTTAGGAGTATATCTTATCCCAAGAATATAACACCAATAGGATAGTATATTACTTCCGAATGTTCTCGAAAGCATATGTTTACCACTTCCTGAATAGTTATCTGTTCTTACTTCTGTTACTTCTGTGCCTTTACACTTAAAGAGTGTATCAGGGAGTGTATCTACATCATACTTTCCTATACTACCGAATGTGTTTGCAGGTAATCTTGATATACTATTAGATACTGTTCGAGTGTTACTGATTTGTGTATTACCTATCTTTCCATATTTGGTAGTCCATTCCACATTTTTCATAATCTGTGCTTGGGAGTATTTATTAATATCCATATTAAACTGTTCTATAAACTCCCTTTCCTTTAGATGTGGATTGTTCTTTAACTCCTGTTCTAACTTGGAAGGAGTTACTTTGATTTCTCTTTTCTTTATTTCCTTTTCTGTTATCTGTTGTCCGTTTTCATCTAACTCATCTTTTGGGATAGGTTTCACTCTTGATTTTCCTTTATCTTTTCTACTCATCTTCTTAGGTTTACTTTCTTCTGGGAGTGGATTAACTGTAATCTTTCCCTTATCATCTACAACACAATAGGAATATTCTTCTTTCTTGTTAAGTCTCCTAAAGTATTCTACTTCTTTCTCTCCAGAAAGCACTCCTGTTGCACTTTCATCATTCATATACTTATTCACTTTCTCTATCGTTTCAGGAGATAACATACAATCTTTATCTATTTCCTTTAGATAGTCAATTTCACTTGCCTCATTCTTGGATATATTATTCATTTCTTTCATATTTCTCACTCCTTTTTACTCCTATTTTTACTCATTCTTTTCTTACCTTTTCCTCTATGAAAGTATTTGTGTTGGATAGGAGTAACCAACATTAAATCCTTTAAAGAGCATATCTTTCTTTTTCTTTTCTTGTGGTGTAGTAATGTTCCTTTTGGTTTCTTTCCATAATTCTGTTCCCACATATACTCGTAAAGAGTTTGTATCTTTCCATTAGATAATCTAAGCATGGTATCTCCCCTTTGATTAGGAAAGAAACCTTTTATCTTTGCTTGTCTCATTGTAATTACTCCTGTTTCGGTATGTAATTTAAATGTTCATTCAGGATATTGTTGGGGGTTTGAACAGGATTTACTCTTACTTTTGTTTGTTTCCTTTTTGTTATTTTCCAATCCATTACATAATCTTTCTGGAAAGATAATTTATATACATTCCCCATAGAAAAGAAGTAATGGGGAATATTTCTCTCGGAAAGTATAATAATATTACTTGCTTGTTCTGAAAGTTTAAGCAGGAAATTTAATCTTTCTTTTCCTAAATCTCCTGTAAATCTTTTTACTCCATTTACCACAACAGTTGAATTCCATAGAATAGTTTTATATTCTTTAGTGTTGGGATTTTCTCCATTATTATACCAATCCCATTCTTTCATGGAATACTCATCAATGAATAAATCTTTCTTTCCCATACTTATTCACTCTCCTATTTTCCCCCCTAAATCTTCGATATAATCAAATTCTGTTTCTGGGAATTTGGTTTGCACTCGGAGTTTACTTTTCTCATTTCCCAATGCTCTACGGGAGATATACCCAACTTGCTTTCCTGTTGCTTTATGGATTATTATATTTCCTAATACTTCCATGTTTGTCCACTCCTTATCCAAGATATTGGTAACGGGAGTTACCTCTTAATTCTTTCAGGACTTCCTTAGTGGAAATGCCCATATCACTTTCTTCTAATTCTTTTGTGCTTTCTTCAAGCACTACTCCTGTCGAACTCATACTTCTCCTTATGGTCGGCAAACTATTTAAACCTTTCGACCAGAAGAACAACAGGATAGGGTTGAAATAGATAAAACAATTAATAAATCTTAATACAGGCGAATAAGATATATATGGTATAATTAATAATAAATATCTATTCCGTTAGCACTCCTAATTCCAATGTGTTAAAACTCCGATTGCGTTAAGGAATTAAAGGCATTTTAAGCAACGGAATTCAGGACAGGTATATTACCATTCGGAATAAAAGATAATGCTTTAGAGAGCCGTTTCTGTGCTTCCTCGAGGACATTTGGAGGGGGTTTGGGATAGTATAATAACAAGCATAATTTGGAAAAGCCATTATGTGCTTGAGTCTAAAAGAATCATTCTTTAATCGTGGAAAGAATATACGGTATCTTAAAGCATATTTCCTTTTGCGATTAGTAACAGGAACGGTAACAGGAAAGAATTCATATCTTTAAGCAATCTTAAAAGGTCTCTTACAGAACAGGAAAGGATAAGGTTTAAGCAATATTTTAAAAATGCATTATAAGAACAGGACAGGATTTTAAGCAATTTTAGAAAGTTCCATTCTATTCTTGGACAGGAAACAATAAGAAGTAAATAAGAAGTTGGAGAAACAGGGCTAAGGGTAAGAATAAAACAGGGAAAGATATAATAAAAGTATTAAGTTATATATATATTTAAAACCGTTAATTTATATAAGGGGAATTACTCCGAGAAAACCCCCTTGTCTTTAGAAGTTTATTTATAATGGAGTAATCCAAAACCGACCACTACTGTTGGCTTCGAGAACCCCTCCTGTTGCTCTCGGAACGGCTAACTTGCACTCCATTATATATATATCCTGACATATAAAAATATATTCCCCACTCCTGTTGGACAGGATATTGAATCAATCTTGGAGAAACAATATATAAAAAAAATATAAGAGAGGAAAGGTATTATCCTCTCCTGTTGCCACTCCTGTTGAGCCATTCATCTATGCCTATTAAATTCTTTACTTTCATATCCTTAGCACTCCAAGTCGGCTTTAATATGTTTCATTAAGCACTCCATAGCCGAATGGAGTTGTTCCCTGTTGCACTCGGAAAGGTAAGAATCTATTAAACTTACTAATTCCTGTTGGCTCTCCTGTTGCTTTGGTAACTTCTGTTGCTTTGGTTTCTCGGAGGGTTTCTCCTGTTGGCTACCACTATTATTCCAACGGTTTTCCTCTTGTTTAATATATTCTATCCAATCCTGTTGTTTCTTGGAGTAGGCTCGGAATTCATTTCTTGTCAAACCATGTGGGATTTCTCCTGTTGCGACAGGTTTCTTAGCAACTTTCGTTACCTTTTGTTTCTTATACTTTACAGTTCCTGTTTTCACTCCTGTTATGTCGTTGAGTTTTTTCTGCATATTTCTCCTGTTGCTCTTGAAGAAGAAGATTGGCGAAACCTGATAGGTTACAGTTTTCTTTCCTTCTTTCCAACTAATCTTTCTTATCCCGTTTTTCTCCTTGACGGTCAGGGAGTTGATGTTCACATTTGACGGGACTATTACAGTATATACCTGCTTCTTATTATTCATTTCCTTTTGTTTGCTTTTCATTTTTATTCACTTCTCCTGTTGTGCTTCAACATTTCTCGATATGCTCTCGGAGTAACAACCCCGTTGCTCTCCGAGTGCTACCACTACATTCTCGTCATGGTATATAAACCCAACGCCCTCCGAGAGCGACAGGAAAAGAAAGATAAAGCCTGTTTATATCTGAGTTATAGGTGCAGTTAAGAGTTTTCTATCTAATAAGTACACAACATTAATCAGCCTTAAAAAGATTCCTATTAGACATAGGGCTAAGTCATTCCAAAATTTGGTAACGAAATCCCAAATCCGCTTTATTTCTTTGCCGGTTTCTACCCTCTTTTCCTCCCCTTTCCTTGACCCCTCTATATTAATATATATAATTAAATATTCCTTTACATATACATTAATTCCTATTCGTACTTTATAAAGCTTTCGGTACCTCTCTCCTGTTAGACCAGAACATACTATAAAAACCTATTCACTAATACTATTATTGAGAATAGGAGTAGTAGATACAGGGTGACGATAAAGCAATGTCGGGAAAGAAGGAGGGCAGCTATTCTCAACTATAGAAATATGATAAAATGGCAAACGTTAGCAAGATAGAAAAATTTAATTTACAAGATAAAGTAATAAAAATGAAAGAAGCTGGTTTCGGCTTAAGTGATATTGTAGCCTCTATTAAACAAGATAATCCAAATGAACAAGAATTACAGAAACTCTCTATGATGTCAGTGTCAAGATGGATAGATAAACATAAAACAGAAACAGCTCTAGAAACTATTAAAGACGGAGAAGATCCTATGGAAGAGATTCGAAGTGAGTTTAGAGATAGAATGTACGACTTACACACTGATACCCAAGATATATACCAAATAATGAAAAAGTCATTAAAGAAAGTAGTAGAGGAAGAAGATAGTTATACTGTTATAAAAGCGGCAAAAGATACTATACAAGCAATAGAACAAGCTAGAAAAAATTGGACATCATTAGTTCAATTTGGAATTAATGAGTTTAAACCAGTAGAAAAGGCTAAGGAAATAAATATAATAGAGATACATAATCTTCTCATTAATGTTTCCAAAGACTTATGTCCTGAATGTAGACGCAAAGTAGTCGGTTATATAACCGCAGAGGAGGAGAACTAATATGAGTTTAAAACCTAGTGAAAATTACGATCCTTGGATAACTCTTAAGAAATTTGCTATTGCATATGGAACTGCATTAGTTGGTGTCTTACTTCCATTTTCAATAACATTTATCCAAGATTACGAATGGCCACCTGAAGTGGCAATATACATACCAGTAGCAATAGCTTTTATTGTAGCACTACAAAATGCTTGGAAGCACTGGAACGATTAATCTTATTTTATAATTGGGAATCGATATAACAGAGATTACACTATAAATCATAGATTCACATGCGTAAATTCATAGACTACCCGCTACGTCAGATGAATCATAGATGGAAGAGATAACCGGTGTTCTTATAGTTTTTCTAAATAGTAGGAGTTCTGTTAAACAAAAGACGTAGTTCCCAACAAGTCGTATGTGAATAATGTAATAATATAAGTGTGATAATTATGGCAAAAGAAGGATTCAGTCTCCTATGGGCTATAGTAGGTGGAATTATAGGGTATATATTAGGAACTCTATTAGCATCAACCGCTATTTTCCCAATCGCTAACATACCACAAATAGGATTATTCCTTGGGTTGTTAGTAGGAGCATTCAAAGATAAAGTAGAATTGTTATAATTTAATAATTCTATATGATATCACAAATTTATATTTTAGGGGGTAAATTCCCCTATATGTTTTATTATTA
>CAZQXW010000005.1:0-25976 GCA_964597365.1 uncultured Thermoplasmatales archaeon
TCAGATGAGTTTGTTAAAGGCAAAAAAGATGTTAGACCATTTAAAGAGAGAAAAAAACAATTAGAGGAATACATCAAAAAACAAAAATATCTTACAAAAATTGAAATAAAGCCAATAAACAATAAATTCGGTCCGACATTAGAAGAAGACTTTGATGTGATTGTTGTTTCACCTGAAAGTTATGAAACAGCGATTGAGATAAATAAAGAGAGAAAAGATATGGGTAAAAAGCTAATTAAGATCATAAAAATTCCTTTTGTTCTTGCAGACGACAAAAAACCAATTAGTTCGACTAGGATAAGAAATAAAGAAGTAAATGTCTCAGGGAAGACAATTAAAGATTAGTTTTATATATAGCCTTTTATTACCTCGAAGAAATAAGGGTGAATAAATCATGGTATATGTAATATTTGAAGTTAAATCCGAAGATGCCGGTAAAATAAATACTGTCATAAAAGAAGATATTGTAAGCCGTCAGAGCATTCTTACTAGAGATGCCGGCTCCCTCAACATTGAAGGCAATGCTCTTTTTCTTAAGATAGAAGGCAGTGAAGAAGGAGTTAAAAAAGCAGAAGAACTTGCAAAAGAACAAGGTTTTTCAAAGCTTGATGAGAAAAAAGCAGAAGAAGTAAATAAAAAAATCGCAGAACAAGAAGACTCAGCAGCATCAGGAATGGGAATGATTTTTGATTAAATCTCCCAATATTTTTTCATTTCACTTTTAAGTTTTTTGAGTATTTCTTTTACATTTGTCTTTTCTTTTATTTCATCTTTGAAAGTAATTGGTTTTCCTATCATTTGTGATATCTGTGAGATAAGGCATTTTCCAATCCATTCTGGGTTGTAACCACCCTCTATTGTACATGCAATTTTTGGTTGTATCTGCTGGTATTTTTTAATTATTTCACCATAGAAATTAGCTGTAAATCTTAATCCCCCAAGTCTATCCGAGTGATGTGAGTCATAACCTGATGAGAATAGTATTAGATCAGGTTTGAATTGTTTTGCTATGGGTAAAAATATTTCATCTAGTATTTTTATTGCAGCATCATTTCCATTACCATAAGATAGCGGTGCATTTATTGTGTACCCCTGCCCATCACCTGCTCCAATCTCAGTTACATCTCCTGTCCCGGGGAAGTGAGGAGATACGTGCAGGGATTGATACATTATATCACATTTGTTATAAAATATGTCTTGTGTTCCATTACCATGATGAACATCAAAATCCATGATTAATACTTTTTTTCCTTTTTTTGCTATTTCATTTGCAGCAATAGCGGTGTTGTTAAAAAGACAAAAGCCCATGGAACGTTTTCTTGTTGCATGATGACCGGGTGGTCGCACCATTGCATATGAATTATCTGTTTTTTTCAAAAGCACGTTTTCACAGGCCTGCAGTGTTGCGCCTGCAGCAAGTTTTGAAAGTTCATAGTCTCCTTTGCATACATAAGTGTCAAGATCTATCCATGCGTTTTCGGTTTCACTTATTTTTTTTACCTCTTGAATCATTCTCTCCGAATGTATCTCTTTTAGTGATTTATCAGAGACCGGTTTAGGTTTTAAAATTTCTATTTCATCGTAAAAATTTGTTTTTTTAAGCTCATCCATCATAATGTTTAGTCTTCTAGCATTTTCTGGGTGACCGGGGTTGTTGTGTTTGTTGAAATCCTTTGTATAAATTATTTGTGTAGTCATAACGAATCAAAAGCAAATATGAGACTATGATTTAAGCATTTGTTTTTCTAATAATTATTATTAGGGTGAAATCGTATTGAGGTTAAAAATTGGGGGACAGCAGTTTTCATGGATGATATGTTAACCGGAATTTCATCAGATTATCTTTATTTTCATGGTAAAAAACCAAAACGTGTATCTGATTTTCACAGTCCATATTTCTTGGCTTTTGCACCACAAGGAAGAGATATAAACTCTTCTAGAGCAGATCTTCTTAAAAAAATAGAAGAAGAAAAATCAGATTCTAGTCCACTTTCAAAGATTGAGAGCATTGGAGAAATAGAAAATTATCGTAGTTTCTGGGATTTTGATAAAACCCTCAAAGCATTCAAGGTTTTTACCAAAAAATCATATTTTGTACCAGAAGTAAGTGATCATTTATTTTTTTATCAGAACCTATACACTGGAGAGCATGATATACCATATCAACAGAGAGCACTTGCAGATCTTGCAGCAAGTAATAAAACATGGATTTATGACTCAAAAGGGGCAAAAAAGAATCTAAATGTTCTCGTATATGATATTGAGACAACTGAGTTTCAGAAAGGCTCAGATAACGTCCCAATAGATATAATTGGTTATTCAAATTTTGATGTCAAGTTTGAATCTTCAAAGAGTCTAAAAACAGAGGAGTTTAGCTTTGACATAATTGATCTTCCTCAAAGTTGGGAAGAACCTGAAATTGTACAGCTTGTATCACGTAATGTTGATGAAGAAATAGATAATCTATCAGATTTTTGTAAAATTGTAATGGAAAATGACATAATTTCAGGCCATAACATAATAGGTTTTGATAATTTTCAGATATACAACAGGCTAAACTGGATAATAAAAACATATAACGAGAGGCTTAAATCAGATACAAGAAAAGTATTTCAAGAGTTTCTAAGCAAATACTCAAAGCCTGATAAATCATTTCATTTTGGAACAAGTTCTGATTCAGTTCAGTTTTATCCTGCAAACCTTGATACTTACCTTGGAGCAAGAAAATTCTATTCGTTTTTAAATGAATTTAGCCTAAAAGCCGTTGCCCCTTTCCTAGGAGTAGAAATCAAAGACAGGCTTATTCTTACACCTGATCAGATAAAAATAGATGATAGAACACTAAAATACAACAAACATGATGTAATGGAGCAACTTGGTGTTACTCTTAATCTAGTCCAGCAAGCACTTCCTCTTTCTTTTACCACCTGCCTTCCTTTTGACATGCTTCTTTCTTCAGGTGCAGTTTATATGTGGGATCACATGTCCATGATAAGGGCATCTGTTCAGAAGAAGATTATGCCCCCTATCTGCCGTGTTTTATCTATAACCCAAGTACTTTCAAAATATTTCAAGGGTTGTAACTCAACAACAGATATTGTTAGAAAGGCAAAAGATAGAAAAGAACAGCTTTCAAAGGATTTTGTAAGGGCAATAAAATATGGAGATGAAATGCCTTATTGGATGAATGATCCAAATGTTATTTACAACGAGAATCACAAGGATTCAGATGACATTCTTAACTATCATATGCCTGGTGGTATGACAATAAAACCGGACAAAGATGCAGATTCTCATTTTGTCCCCTGGTGGTATGTAGTCGTAGCAGATGTTGGGGCCATGTATCCTACCATCCTCAAGGCTATGAACATAGGCGGAGATACTGTTCGTCTTGCAAAAAAAAGCGAGAAACCTGATGATTACATATGGCTTAAGAGAGTATCTAAAAAATTCCTTGATAAAAGAGAGATCCACTATAGAGAAGTAACAGATGAGGATTCTTTTGCAGATAAGGGTTATATCATAGGTGTTAAAATCGATGACAAGCCAGGTGTTGTCAACTGTGCAATGACTGGTATTATGAGTATGATTGCAAAGACAAAAAAAGAACTTAAGGAAGCAAATAAAAGAAATGATAAATCAGAGCTACAGCGCCTAAAGATGATGTATCAAAGTGTTAAAGGAGCACGAAACGCAGGTAGTGTTGATTACTCGCAAAGAATTATTTTGGTAAACCCAGAGGGAAAATATGAAAATCTTAAAATCGGCGAGTTTGTAGATAGATCCATTGACAAATTTGGATGTTTTTCAGAAAAAATAAATGGTACCGAGTTTGAAATTGCAAACATAAAAGATGATTGGAAAGCAATTTCAATAAATAAAGAAGGAAAAGTTGAAATAAAAGAGATTAAACAAGCAGTAAGACATAAATGGAATGAAAGATTAATAAAAATCTGGACAAAAAGTGGATTTACAGTTGTTACTCCCAATCATAGCGTATTTACAATAAGAGACGGGGAAATAAGAGAAATTTCTGCAGGAGAAATCCAAGAAGATACATTACTTGTTCATGCAAAAAAGATCCCAAATATAGAAAAGAATCAGAAAATCAATTTGATTAATACAATAACCCAATCAGATTATTATGGATTTATAGAGAAAGAGGATCTACAACATTTTAATGGTTTAAAAAATGATTTAGTAACTATAAACACAAAAGGTAACACCTCTACTTCTTATCTAAAAGTTCCTCTTAGAAAGTTAAAAGAGATAAATATTCCTGACGAGCTTTTAGAATATATAACAATCGGATCAAACGGAAGAAAATCAAGTAGAATAAAATCATCTATAGATATTAATGAAGATTTTGCAGAATTCCTTGGATATTACATTTCTGAAGGACATATCTCAAAAAGAATAAGAAACAAAAATCCATTTTATTATATTACAATATCTAGTGCCTCCGAGAATATGCACAATAGGTTTAAAGAACTATCCAATAAGATATTTGGAGTTCAACCATATATTCTAGATAGAAGAGAGTCAACAGGAGCAATTGTCTCTACAGTTCATGCAAAAGTTATAAATCATATTTTTGAGGAAATAATTAGATGTGGTCGTGATAGTAGAAGTAAACAGATACCCTCCCAACTATTATCATCATCTAACTCTGTAAAAAAATCATTTTTAAAGGCATATATGGAAGGCGATGGAAATGTCAAATTTGAAATGCCAAATTCTTGTCCGCTTGGGAGATTTACTACAAATAGCAAATATCTAAACGAAGACTTAATAACAATTCAAAAACAATTCGGAATAAAAACAAATACATACTTTAGAGACAGAGAGAAAACATATAATACAAGAATGGTAAATTTTTATAAAGGTAAAAAAGAGAAATTAGAAGATTGTTATGCACTTCCTCCTAAAAAGATTGAATTTGTTGAACCAAGTTCAGAATATGTATATGATTTAAGTGTAGAAGATAATGAAAATTTCTTAGATGCAAATGGAGGCATGCTTCTACATAATACACATGGCATCATGTCAGCTCCTGGTGTTTCAGGTCGTCAGTTTAATTTGTGGGGTGCAGCAACTATTACAACAAAGGGTCAGGCAATTCTTGCAGACAGTTTAGATTATCTTAAAAATAAAGGTATACGCGTTGTTTATGGAGACAGTGTAGGCTCAGAAACAAGCATTATCTTAAAAGAGAAAAAATTAATCAAAATTGTTGAAATAAAGGACTTATTTGAAGAATGCAAAGGCACTTCTTATAAAAAAGGCGACCATGAGTATAAAGAACTAAGTGATGTTAAATGTTTATCGGTCACTAAAGAGGGTGTTTGTGAATGGAAAAAGGCAGATTTTGTAAAACGTCACCCGTATAGCCAAAATATAGTTGAAGTAAAAACCCAAAGGGGAAAGATATCTGTTACCAAAAATCATTCTCTTTACACAGTATCCGATGGACTCAAAGAACTCCCTTGTGATCAGATAAAGCCTATTATCACAAACATTGCACATATTTCAAAGTATGATAATAAAGGCTTAAAAATAAAAATTAATGCTTTAAAACCATTATTAGACTTCGATAACGAACTAAATATTTGGTTAAACATTTCAATTAATCAAGATACTAAACGACTTTTAAATCATCATCAGCCAAGGAATAATTCTAAAGGTAATGTAAGTCCCAGCAGATTTATTAGAATGAAGATGTCTGATGCAATAGATCTACATAAAAAGGGGATTATAAAAGAAATAGACCTTAAGCATTCATTTATTTCTTCTTATAACGGCAAGGGAAAAATTCCGGTTATTTATGATTTAGATGAGGATTTTGCTAGAGTTTTAGGTGCCTATGTTGCAGAAGGATCAATTTATGTCAGAAGAAGAAAAGGTATGACAAGAGAAGGATGTCATATTTTTATATGTGGCCATAATTTCAAAACATTACGTGAATTGAAACAAATCCTTGATGAAAAGTTCGGTAAAAGTTTTAAAATCACCAGTGCAGGATTTGATAAAAATGGAAAGAATTTTAGGATTCAGGGAAATCCTTCTACAGCATATCTTTTCAAATTTGTACTTGATTGTGGTCAAGGATCTCAAGGTAAAAAAGTAAGCCCATATCTTCTCTCAACATACAAAAATGTTCAAAAAGCATTTATTGATGAATACATTAAAGGCGATGGACATTTTGATAACAGAAGACGTGTTAACTCCTTGCTAGAGATAAATTCGAAAAGTAAAAAACTTGTTGAAGGGCTTTCTCTTATTGGTTTAAATCTAAAATATGGATATCCCTCAGTGTATTATAGAAAAGAAAAATCATGCTATAGCCTAAGGTTTGTAAAATATAACCTGCATTCTGTCAAACATAAAAATTTAACAGGTCTCCCTGCAAAGGAAACCATAGAAATAAAGCCAAAAGATGGATATGTTTATGACATATCTGTTCAAGACAATAACAACTTTGTATGCGCAAATGGTTTAATACCTGCACACAACACAGATGGTATATATTTAGGATGCTCTCGCTCTGTAGGAAATATTCCAAAGCTTGCAGAAGCATTAGAACTAACTGTTTCTGAAAATGAAAAAGATTGGATTACAAAACCAGATGATGCAATAAATGCTATAGAAGAGTGTAATCTCAAATGGCAGAAAGAACTTAATTATCCTGATTTTGAGCTTGAACCAGAAAATCATGATGCAATGATATTTGTAAAACACAAAAATTATCTCATATTTGATACAAAAAACGGTAAAATAGAACTTATCACAAAAGGAAATAACTTCAAAGGATCAGATAAGGCAAACATTGCAAGAAAGGTTCTAAAACAGATTATGATTGAAGTTTTAAGAGAGAATCCTTCATGGGAAAATGAAGAAGATGCAAGGAAAAATATTAAGAATTGTATTCTTGAAAAAACCGGCGAGATACTCTCAGACTTAGATCTCAAAGAGGTAGACCTCAAGGATTTAACACTAATTCAATCTGTTCAACCTGCAAAACGCTATAAACCAAATCAGAATGGTAGCCTATCTACCTTTGGTAAACGCGCATTAGCCCTTGAAAAGTTATTAGGTAAACCTATTAGGAGTAGAATGAAGTTTAGATTTGTTGTTACAAAAAGATCTCTGCCAGGTATCAACAATCCTTCAAAAAGTGGTGTTAAACCAATTGATTTTATGTATCCTGTTGAAAAGTTAGAAAGTCCTTCTCAGATCGATTTGGATTGGTACAAAAAGATGATTGAAAACTATATACAGGGTGCTTTTGGAATAAGTGGTGTTGCCACAACTGAGCAAACTGGTCTTGATGCATGGATGTAGTATTATTATATTTCTTAAAAATTAAAACGAAAGAATTATAAAGATAAATTCGTTTTCAATTATTAACAGCTGTTAAGACATCTTATTTTAAGGGGAGAAACATATGAGAAACAAAAAAATTAAAATAAAAATTTTAAGCATAATACTAACGCTAGTTTTTTTTACAGCACCAACTGGTGTTTTTGCAGAGAAAAATAAAACGACTTCAACATCTGAGACCATATATTTTTCGCAGAATTTCTCAGAGCCAACTGTCTTAAAAAATGGAGATTACATAGAAATCAGTGTAGAAGAAGCAAACTCAGATACTTTTTTACAAGGAGCACCAAATCTGCCAGTTTTTAGAAAAACTTACGAGTTATTTTGGGATACAAAAATAATTGATATAAATTTTTCACATTCTGAAATAGAAACCATAGATTTATCTGACTCTTTGAAGAAAACGGCAGTCTTTAGAAATACAGTAAATGGAGAACTCCGTGTCAATACCGACGTTATTAATACCATACTGGAAAACAATGATTCATATTTTCCAAATAGCTGGTATAGCATTGAAAAATCTGCAGGTTTAAACAAACAAGGAGAACATGTGTTTTTCCTGACTTTGGATATTTATCCCACAAGATACAATAAAGATGAAAATTCGATAGAATATATTACAGAATCATCTTTTGAGATAAATTACGAGGAATCATCAACAGAGTTCTATGATCCAGACATATATGATCTTGTTATTATCACTCCAAAAGATTTTAAAGAAAATCTTACAGAATTGGCAGCTCATAAAAACTCATACGGACTTAAAACAAACATTACTACTTTAGAAGACATATACAGCTTGTATACTGGTGTAGACGAAGCAGAGCAAATAAAATACTTTATAAAAGATGCTATTGAAAATTGGGGAATAAAATATGTTCTTTTAGTAGGAGATATTAGAATGCTTCCAATAAGACAAACCGATGCATATCCTTGGGGAGAATTTCATGGAGAAGGCATTCTTTCAGATTTGTACTATGCAGATATATACAATTTTGAATACAATTTTTCTAGTTGGGATACAAACGAAGACGATGTTTTTGGCCAAATTAAATACAATTGGTCATGGAACAACATAAATGTTGAAATTGTTGATGAGGTAGACCTTTATCCCGACGTACATGTCGGCCGTCTTGCTTGTAGGAACCTAGATGAAGTCGATCTTTGTGTTGATAAAATAATTTCCTATGAGACAGAGACATACGGAAAAGACTGGTTTAATAGGATAATACTTGCAGGTGGGGATACATTTCCACCTGGGAAAGGATCTTCGTTTAATGTTTTTGAAGGAGAAATTACAAACAGTTTTGTAGCAGAAGAAATGTCTGATTTTGAACAAATAAAGCTATGGTCCTCAAAAAGAAATCTTAATGCTTTTACTTTTAATAGAGCAATAAACAATGGTGCAGGTTTTTTAACATATGCAGGACATGGTTTCGAGCATGGTTGGGGGACATATAAACCAAATGCATTAAGAGGAAAAATGGGCCTTACAAATCCGTTATATTATACCCCATTTCTTCAGTTTTTAGATAATGAAGAAAAACTACCAATAGTATTCTTTGATGCATGCCTTACAGCAAAACTTGATTTCTGGATTGGGGATTTAGCCGATTATTATCCAATTCTGGATAAACTCATAAATTTGATGGGTATTGAGCCAGATAAAAATAATCATTTACCCTGTTTTGCCTGGTCTTTCATAATTCAGAAAGGAGGTGCAATAGCCACAATAGGCGCTACAAGGCCTGCCTATTCTTCTGTGGATTCTGAAAATATTCATTCTGGTGCAGGATATCTTGATTGGATGTTTTTCAAGAATTATTATGATGGGGTAAGACTCGGAGACATGCTTACAAATGCTCAAGTATCATATATCCAAGAAAGATTTATGGATTATTTCACCATAGAAGAATACTTATTGCTAGGCGATCCAAGCCTCATGGTTGGAGGCTATTCCTAAGGAGAACAACAGGAGAAAATACTACAGTAAACTATTTATTAGACCATTTTATTTAAAAAATGGGGGACTTAGTTATAGATAAGTTGGGGAGGTTTACTGTACCTGCTTTCCGCTTAGAGGCACATTCCTCCTATCAATGCATCCCGTCCCCCACTTTTATCAAATCTACTTATAACTAAATTAAATGTTTATTTATGATATTAAAAAAAGATGATCTTTTGTTTTTCAAACAGAGAATAAAGTAAGGTAAATTAAGTCCTTTTACAGACTCATTACCCTCTCTGTTGAAATAACAAAGATTTGTTTTTATCCGAATAGTGCGCCTAATCCTGCTGCTGCTTCTTCTTCGGAGACTTCTTCTTCTTTTTCTTCTTTTTTCTTTTTGTCTTCTTTTTTGTCTCCACCCTCTGCAGGTGCTGCGTCTGCGGCTGCGGCTGGTGCTGCGGCTGCTGGTACTGCTGCATTTTTAATTGTTTCTTCGATGTTTACGCCATCTAGACTTGCAGTGAGGGCTTTTATTCTGCCATCGTCTGCTTTAACACCGGCTGCTTCGAGTACCTTTTTGACGTTTGCTTCTGTTATTTTCTGTCCTGCGGAGTGTAGAAGCATTGCGCTATATATGTATTCCATTTTATTTTTTCCTCCTTAACTACTTGTTTTATTTTTCAAAGCATTCATTTGATTGTTTGCTTTTGAAATAAGGTTTTCAATCGTTTCTTTATTTATTATGCCCTGTTCAAGTGCTAGGGCAAGAGCGTTATGTCGTGCTTTCATAAGAAGTGGCTCAATTGTTTGTTTTGTAGCCCAGCCAATTTCTATTGCAAGGCCAAATGCATTTCCTGAAGCCATTTTCATATTTCCTATGAAACCATCTATATCAATGTCAAGTACATCTGGTTTGAATACTGTTCCATCTTCAAATACACCGTAAAGGTCCATTCCAATCTCTATTGGGAAAATCTCCAGACGTGTAAGCATTTGTGCAAGGTCTTTGGATATTTTTTCCCCTTCTGGAACAAGTACTTTATCAGTTTTAATTACTACTTTTCCTTCTTGTATTGCTGCAGGTATTCCTGCTTTTTGAAGTTCTCCTACAACAGGCCCTGGTTTGAATGGAGTATCTCCTGCTTTTATGTCAATGTCATGTGCTGCTGTTTCGCCGCCTTTTGCAGGGGCCATTGTCCTTGATGCTTTAAGTTTTGCAAAAAGTTTGAAAGGATTCATATCAGTTGCAATTATTGCTGATTGGCCTGTTATTATTTCTTTAAGATCTGCCATTCCCTTAATTTTTTTGTCAGCTTCTTCAAGTGCTAAGAATAAAAGGTTATTTTTTGCAGATCGGATTGTGGCAGAGCCATGAAGACTCTTTCTCATCTGTTGCATCTGAGGTGCTGGTATTCCCCCAACGTTTACTATTCCTACAACTTTGCTTTCTGTGAGTAATTTTGTAAGCTTTTCAACTTCGCTATATTTCCATTCTGCAACATGAGCTTCCATAAATTTTGCCTCCCTTTTACACCAATCTCTCTGATGGACCCATAGTTGTTTTTATGTAAACCGATCCAATGTTCATTTTTCCTCGTTCAAGTGCCGTCTCAACACGTTTCATTATTGCATCAATGTTTTCTGCTATGTGCTCTTTGCTCATATCTACATTGCCTGCAGTTGTATGAAATGTTTTATTGCTTTTTGAGCGTACTTTGATTGTTTTTCTAAGGTTTTTGACCATACCTGATACATCAGCTTGTGGTGGTACTGGTTTTGGCATTTTTCCCCTTGGACCAAGAACTGTACCTAGTGATTTACCAATTGTTGGCATTAAAGGTGCCTCTGCTAAAAAGAAATCATGATTGTCTACTAGTTTTTTGAATTTCTTTTTATCCCCTGAAAGATCTTCTATTTGTTCAGGTTTGATTAAAATATCAACATGTTTTTTTGAATTGACTGCAAGTTGCCCACTTGCAAAAATTGCGACTTTTGCCTCTTTTCCGCGACCGTGTGGTAAAATTATTTCTTCATCTACACGGTTTTTTGGGATGGAAAGGTCAATATTTTTTAGATTAAAAACTAAATCAATATTTTCTTTGAATTTACGGTCAAGCTTCTTGGATTCCTCCAAGACCTTTCCCACAATATCTACAGTTTTATTGCTAGTCATAGATCATCATCGAGTATTTATTTTGTATGCACATTTACTCTTATAGAAGAGAAAATGTAGTCTTCGGGAATAACGACCTTATTTATAAAAGTTTGGTTAATTAATCCTTATTATAAAGCCTTTCAAGTATTAAATTGATAATATCTTCTGGATCCCGGGCTTTTTTAAGTTCTTTTTTTATGACAAGAGGTGTTCCTTCTATGTTTGTTTTTGAAACATCTTTATCTGGTATTATTACAGCATGTTTTTCTGTAATTTTTGAAATACTGTTTACTACTTGTGCTTTTTTGACTAGTTTTTTGTCATATCTGTCAACACATGTCAAAAGTATTTTTTTCTTATCTTGGCTTACTGCCTCAAATGGTGCCCTTTCCATAGGTATTACATGGTATCCCACTTTTTTAAGAATCAAAAAGATTTCTTTTTGAAATTCTCTGAAACTTTCTGATTCTGCAGGAGCAGGTTTGAGCGTCTTAAGCTTCAAAGGTTTTTTAAGTATATCAATGGGCTCTGTGATATTGCTTCCTAAAACATCTTCTATTCTAATAGCAACTTCTATTGTTGCATTCATTCCATCTTCGTACATCTGTACTGTTTTACGTGATACTTTTAACTCTCTTGCAAAAGAGCCAATTGACAAATTCTGTTCTTGTCTTAGGTTTTTAATTTTTTCTGTATCAAGGCTGACATATAGCCCACCTGGTGCTGCATAAACTTCTAGAGGCATGCCTTCTAGCAAGTGATTTTTAAGTGTTTGTGAGTTTATTGTTTGTACTCCACATCTGTCGTATACAACATCTTCTTCGAGTTTTCTGAGGCCTGTTTTTTCCCCTATAAGGATAGGACATCCCTTCAGAAGAACTGATAGTGTTCGTAGCTCATTTGCAACATTTTCACTCATCGCATCAACATTTGTTAAAACTTTAATTATGAGAAGTGAATTGTCCCTTCTTGCGACTAAGTCAAAACCTACTGGTCGCATTGAGTATAGTTCCGAAACATAAAATCCTGCGTTTGTTAGGATTTCTCTGACATGTGATAACAACTCTGTTCGATTCATCTGTGGAGTTGTTTATAATAAATTATTATATATAAGGGTATCGGGAAGTGATTGTTTATCTGGATCGGAATAGATGATACTGATTCAAGAAATGGTGGTTGTACAACCTATACTGCTATTGTAATTGTTAAAAAACTAATTGATAATAGCTTTAATATCATTGGTTTTCCTCGTCTTGTAAGACTTAATCCAAATATACCTTGGAAGACTCGGGGCAATGGTGCTATTTCCTTTCAGGTTGGAGTAGGTTCGGGTAAAAAGACAAAAATTGGCAGAATTGATGGAGAGGATATCTTTTGTTATGAAAAATTGTCTGAAAAAATTGAAATTTCTGAAGTTAGAGATATAGTATTAGATGTAGTTGATAAGTTTGCAAGACTTGATGATGAAAATACCAATTCAGGAATAGTTATATTAGAAGAAAAACCTGGTTTTGACGTATATATAAACGCGGTTAGAGAAGTAGTAAGTTTAGATGAAACAAAAGAGATATTAAAAGATAAGAATGCTTTTTTTAAGGGTTATAAGAATATGAGAGGTCTTATCGGTGCTACTGCATCAATTGCATGGGAAAATAAAAATGACAGAACCTTTGAATTGATAACATATAGAGAAGGGGGCAAGTGGGGATCAAAAAGATTTGTTGATGATGAATCAACCATTAACATGGCTTCTTCTATTTCTTCTACTTTTGACAATTTTGATTTAGAAAATAAGCACAATAGACTCGTGCCTAGTTCACCCTGCCCTGTTTTATTTGGGATAAGGGGAGAGGACTCCAAGGACCTGATTAAAGCTCGATCAATGATAAAATCTGAAAAAGTTGATTGCTGGATGGTTTTTGAAAGCAATCAAGGAACAGACGATCATCTTGAGCAGAAAAAAATAGCCGAAGTTTCTGTTTACGATTCAGTTATAATAAAAGGGAAAGTAAGTAAAAAACCATTTACAATAGAAGGCGGGCATGTGATTTTTTCTGTTAGTGATGAAACAGGAAAAATTGATTGTGCTGCATATGAGCCCACAAAGCAATTTAGAGAAATTATTCTTGGTTTAATAAAAGGAGATAATGTTGAGGTCTATGGCGGTGTAAGAGAAGATCCTTTAACTGTTAATCTTGAAAAGATTAAGATAATTGATTTAGAAGAAGATTTTGAAAAAGTTGAAAATCCTGTTTGTCCTGTTTGCAAAAAACATATGAAATCAATTGGTTCTAATCAGGGATATAGATGTAAAAAATGCAGTACTAAAAGTGAAAAACCTAAAATTATTAAGAAAAAAAGAAAATTAGAAGAAAAAATTTATGAAGTTCCAGTCTGTGCTCGTAGACATCTAAGTAAACCCCTTAAAAGAACAAAGCAACCATAATGCTTTTTAAGGGATTATTGCTTCATGGTTTCAAATTTTATAGACTGCGGGTGTGGTGTAGTCTGGTATCACTTAAGCTTGCCAAGCTTATAACTCGGGTTCAAATCCCGGCACCCGCATTTTAAACGCAAAGTTATAATACAAATGTTTTTTACGATGTTTAACATAAAAGGAGCAAAGTTATGCTTAAACTTGATTTACACATACATTCACAATATTCAGAGGACGGAGCAGGAAGTCCAAAAGAAATTATAAAGATTTTACAAAAAAAAGGAATAAATGGGATGGCGATAACGGATCATAACACTGTAGAAGGTAGTATAAAGGCTCAGAAAGAATCACCTAAGGCTTTTGTTGTAATAACTGGTGCTGAAATTTCTACGAATAATGGTCATATACTAGCTTTAAACATAAAAGAGGATATACCTAAAAAACTAAGTGTTGAAGAAACAATAGACAATATCCTTGACGCAGGGGGTATACCCATTGTACCTCATCTTTTTAGATCTATGTCAGGTATAAAAGAAACAAAATTAATGAAAATTAAGGATAAAATACCGGCTATAGAAGTTTTTAATGGATGCAGCGTACCTCAAAGCAATCTTAAAGTTGCAAAAATTGCAAAGAAATATGGTCTTGGAGGTACAGGAGGTAGCGATTCACATATCCCCGAATATGTTGGATGTTCATATACAGTTGTTGATACAACAGATTTAAAGATTGATACAATACTAAGTGAAATAAACAGTAAAAAGACGTGGGGAAAAGGAACCATACTTCCTATAAGTTACAGAAAAGACAGAATGATCAAATCCATTAAACAATTTGCTCAAAGAGGTTTTAGAAGAATATAGAGATTTTATGAGAAAAACGTTTTAAAACAATAACACATTAGTGTTTTTTGATGGAGAATGGATGAGGACGTACTAAAACAGTTAAAAGAAGAGTTATCCAATATAAAAGAAAGACTGCATGCTATTGAAAAAGAGCAGAGATATCTCCAGCAAGATATTTTATCAGGCAATCCTAAAGAAAGTATGCAGAGAAGACTCCTAAATGGTACTCCTGAAAAAACTTATCATCAAAAAAAGGAAAAAATTGATAACGAAATTAAGATTGAAATTTAGAATCAAATTCGCCGTCATCAATTGCTTTTTGGATTTCTTGTGGACTTTTACCTTCAACAGTTACACCAAGTGATACACATGTACCTATTATTTCCTTGGTTTTTTGTTTGAGTTCTTTTCCAAGAAGATTATCATGTTTCATTTGTGCAACTTTTATTGCTTGATCAACTGTGAAATCACCTATCTTATGTGATCCTGCCGCACCTGATCCTTTATCAGCACCAAGTTCTTTTAATATAAGTGATGCTGCAGGTGGTGTTCCTACGGTTATTTCAAAATCTTTTGTTTTTGGATCAACGATTACTTTTACAGGTACTTTCATACCGTCGAATTGTTTGGTTTTTTCATTTATTGTGTTTATTATCTGCATTATATTTACGCCAAGAGGACCAAGTGCTGGACCAAGCGGTGGTCCTGCCGATGCTTTTCCTCCCTCGACTAGTGCTTCAACTGTTTCTGACATTTTGAATTACTCCTTTAGTTTAGCTTTATCTTTTTCATCTTCATCTTTTCTTTTGATAACTCTTACTTGCTCACCTCGTACCGTAATTGGGATTGGTACGACTGATTCAAAGAGCTCTACTGTGATTTCTTCTTTAGTATCATCAATATGTGTTACTTTTGCCGTTTCACCACGGAAAGGCCCTGCAACCATTTCTACTACATCGCCTTCTGCAATTTTTGCAACGGCTGATGCTGGTACTAAGAAGTGTTCTATCTGACCAATTGGTATGTCTCCTTCAAGCATATTTCTTGCATAACCTATTGTTTTTATGATTTCTTTTATACGTGCCTTGTCTGCTGTTGACTCCATAAAGATGTATCCCCTTAGTTCAGGTGTGACAAGAATTGAAGGGATTTCTAATTTTGATTTATCTGCACGACTGTTAATTAAGTCTGCTGTGTTTTGTTCTTTTCCAACTTGTGTTTTTATAGTTAAAATCTTGGTTTTTGGTTCAAGTTCTTCAGTTTCATTTTCGTTAAGATCTGTGTTTTCCATATAATTTACTCCTACTGTGATATCAATCCTAAGGCTTTAGCAATCCAAGGCGCAACTTGTGTTGCCATTAAAAAAATAACAAATCCAAGCCCTCCAACAAGAAGGATTCCTGCAAATGTTATTTTAGAGGTTTTAATATATTCATCATTAGTTGGTTTTCTAGCCATTTTAAGGACTCTACCGTATTTTCCTTTTCCGATTCTGTCCCTTCTTGACTCTAGACGATCTTGTAAGTCTTGTGCTTTTTGCATAAAGCTTCGATTGTCGTCAATTTTCTTCTTTTTGTTGAATATTTTCACTGTTTAACACCTCTAAACAATCTAAAGGGTCAAATAAATAGTTATATATAAAGAATTTGGCTATTTTTTAATTAATTACTTTGAGCCCATTAAATAACCACATTTTGGGCATTTGATAAGATAATTACGATTAGAGCTTTCTCCAAAACCAACTTTTCCAAACCCATAGAAAGGAGCACCTTGCAACGTATTAGGAATTAAGACAGGCGTTACAATCCTTTTACATCCTGGACATTCTCTTTCCTTTAAATTAGAACCTGACATTTTTGTTCATTAACATCTAGCTTTACAAATACTTAAATGTTTCTTAGATAAAAATAAGAAGAAGGAATTTTGTTAATTCCTTTTTTTGATTATGCTACAAAGTCTATCCCATATTCTTTGTTTTCAAAGTTTTTTTGTGCAGGCCCTAGTATCTGCTTTGATTTTACACCAGTAATTACCAACATTGCACGAATGTTTCTCTTAAGCTCTGGGTCTACCGTGGTACCCCAAATAATTCTTGCATTTGGATCTACACGACTATAGATTTCTTCTACAACTCTTTCTGCTTCAGAAATCGTCATGTCTTCTCCACCGGTAACGTTTACTAGTGCACCTGTTGCCTCTGATATATCAACTTCTAGAAGTGGTGAATTTAGTGCTTCTACAACAGCATTTATTGCTTTGTTTTCGCCTTCTGCTTCACCAAGTCCTATCATCGCTACACCGCCACGTTTCATAACAGTTTTTAAATCAGCAAAATCAAGGTTTACTAGACCAGGCATTGTAATCATTTCAGTAATTCCTTTTATAGAGCGCATTAGTACTTCATCTGCGACTTTGAATGCAGCATTAAGTGAGAGGTTTGGAACGATATCAAGGAGCTTATCGTTTGGTATTACAATTACCGTGTCACAAACATCTCTAAGTCTTTTTAGACCTGATTCTGCATTCTCCATACGTATAAGTCCTTCTACACTAAATGGAAGTGTTACAACACCTATAGTAAGTGCTCCTGCTTCTTTTGCGATTTGTGCAACTACTGGAGCAGAACCTGTTCCTGTTCCACCACCAAGTCCACAAGTAATAAACACCATATCAGCTCGGCCAAGAGCACCTCGGACATCTTGCTCGCTTTCTTTGGCTGCTTCTTCACCTATCTGTGGTAAAGATCCTGCCCCAAGACCACGAGTTAAATGTCTGCCAATTAGCACTTTTTTAGGTGCTTCAGCAAGTAAAAGATGTTGAGCATCAGTATTGATTGCAATAAGTTCTGCACCAGTTATCTGACTCTCTATACATCTAGAAATAGTATTTGTACCAGCACCGCCACATCCAACAACTTTAATTGTAGTTGTAAGACCAGATAAAACTTCTTCAAGTTCTCTGTCAACGGTATTTCTAACTAAAGTATCTTTCATTTGATTTTTCTTTTTGTTTTTATTTTTTGATTTTGATTTGGTTTTTTTATTTTTATTAGTAGATTTTTTCTTTTTTTCATTAGCTACAACTTCTTCAATAATCTTTTTCATATATACTCACCATGCTCCCTCACAACAATAAGCCCCTTGTTATGTGTGAATTTTATATTTTTAACAATATTGTAAAGCAATTTTAACTATTAAATATTTCCTAAAAAATTTATTAAATCTCTAGTGAAAAATCGATATTTTTTACAGAGTGGGTCAAATATCCAAGTGAAATTCTGTCCGCAAAGGATGCATACTCTGTTATATTGTCCGGAGTTATTCCTCCAGAGACTTCTATTAGTATTTTATCATTTATTCTACGAATTTCTTCTGCCGCTTCTTTTGCCTTTTCTGAAGAAAAATTATCAAGCATTATAACATCTACATACATTTTTGCTGCTGTAATTGCATCTTTTTTGTTTTCGACTTCTACTTCTATTGTTTTGCTTTTTGTATTTTTTTTGGCTTTGCTGATTGCTTCTTCCAAGGATCCTACTATTTTGAGATGGTTATCTTTTATCATTATCGCATCATAAAGACCATTTCTATGTGATTCTCCACCTGCAATTAATACTGCTTGCTTTTCGAATCTTCTGAATCCGGGTGTTGTTTTTCTAGTGGCCGCAATTTGCACATTTGGGTTAATTTTTTTACATTTTTCAACAAGTTTTCTTGTCTCTGTTGCAATACCGCTCATTCTACCAATTATATTTAGGGAAAGTCGTTCAATCTTTAAAATATCCTTAGCTCTACCTGATATTTCTGCAATTTTTGTTTCTTTTTTTACAAAGTCCCCATCTTTTACATGAAAAACAAATTTTATGTCAAATTTTTTAAAAATTTTCTCGATTTCACTTATTCCTGCTACGACACATTCTTCTCTAGCAATTATCGAACCTTTTGAAGTTTCGTCAGTAAAAAGTGCATTTGATGTAATGTCTCCTTCTTCTGCAAGGTCTTCCTTTAAGTAAATATCCAGCTCATCCATGATAGTATTTTTTATAAGTAACTTCTGTTTTAAGGTTTTGGTTTTGAAAATATGAAACTTGGAATTATAGGCTGTGGTGCTATTGGCACAGATGTTGCACTTGCTGCGGATGAAATGAAAGAGATAGACGAGATATATATCTACGACATTGAAGAAAAAGCAGCAGTAAAACTAAATAAATCCGTTAAGAAATCTAAGATAAAAACCGTTGATGATTTTCTTAAAGATGTTGATGTTGTATTTGAAGCTGCTTCTCAGAAGGCTGTAAGAGATTATGCGGAGATGGTCTTAAGCAATGGTAAAGATTTAATCATAATGAGCATAGGCAGCCTTTTTGATGATGATTTTAGGTTAAAGCTCGAAGATATTGCAAGGCAGAAAAGATGCAAGATTTATCTTCCTTCTGGTGCAGTATGCGGGATAGATGGTGTTTTATCTGCTAGTGTTGAGAAAATATATGAAGTAACACTTGTTACAACAAAACCTCCAAAAGCCCTTGGAACAAAAAATGGTAAGAGGGAGGTCATTTTTAATGGAAGTGCAAGGGATGCTGTTAAAAAATTTCCTAAAAACATAAATGTTGCTGCAAATTTGTCTATAGCAGGAATAGGATTTGATGATACAAAAGTAGAGATTGTAGTAGACCCCGTTGCTACCAGAAACAGCCATAAGATTCTTGCTCATGGTAAATTTGGTAGACTACGTGCAGAAGTAGAAAATATGCCTAACCCAAATAACCCGGGTTCTAGTTATATGGCTTCTCTTTCTGCTATCGCCACGCTTAAAAGAATTATTAATCCAATACAGATAGGAGCCTGATTGAGTTTTGACTATGAAATTTGAGATAAAAAACAGAGATGCCGCAGGAAGGATTTGTAAATTTACCACAGAACATGGGACAGTCACAACACCTAATCTAATGCCTGTAATAAACCCAAATAAAATGGCAATTTCTCCAAAAGAGATGAAGAAGCTTTTTGGAACTGAGATTGTAATTACAAATTCATACATTATTAGAAAAGACGAAAAACTTAGAGAAAAAGCACTCAATGAAGGAGTTCACAAATTAATAGATTTTGATGGCACCATTATGACTGATTCAGGCACTTTTCAATCATATGTCTATGGAGATGTTGACGTCGAGCCTCTTGAAATAGTTGATTTTCAAAAGAAAATAGGAAGTGACATTGGAACGATACTCGATGTTTTTGGAACTCCAGATCAAACATTTAAACAAGCAGAAGATGGGATGAAAGAGACACTTAAACGTGCGAAGAAAAGTGTCAAAGTAAAAGAAGATATGATTCTTTCAACTCCTGTACAAGGCTCAATTTATCCTGATCTCAGATTCAAATGTGCAGAGGAACTTTCAAAAATTGGCGGCGATTTTTATCCAATAGGTGGAGTAGTACCACTTATGGAAAATCAAAGATATACAGATTTAATAAATGTTATTTTAAGTTCTAAAAGAGGGCTTGATCCCAGCAAACCAGTACATTTATTTGGTGCAGGGCACCCAATGATTTTTCCGATAGCAGTAGCACTTGGTTGTGATTTCTTTGATTCATCGGCATACATAAAATATGCCGTTGATGAAAGATTGATTTTTACATGGGGTACAGAAAAACTAGGGGACATAACTGAACTTCCTTGTTGTTGTCCAGTTTGTTCAAGTTATTCCTCAGAAGAGCTTAAAAAAATGAGTAAAAAAGAAAGGATAGTTGAAATTGCAAAACATAATCTCTATGTTAGTTTTGCAGAGATTAAAAAAATTAGAAACGCAATTTCTCAAGGCCGTTTATGGGAGCTTGTTGAAGAAAGAGCAAATTCAAACCCATATCTTTTAGAAGCGTTAAGTGTCCTTAAGTTAGAAGAGAATAAAGAATGGTTAGAAAAGTTTGAACCTATAAGTAAGAACAAAGCAATGTTTTATACTGGTAGTCAAACATATCACAGACCAATAGTTTACAGATTACATAAACGATTATCAGATCGTTTTGAAAAATCATCTGATTTATATATTGTTCTTCCTGAGGGAAAAAAGCCTTTTTCAACACAGTATGCTCAGGAGATAAAACAAATCTACCAAAGAAACAATACGGCAAATATTATAGTTGATTCTTCACTTGGGCCTGTTCCTGTAGAATTAGATGAGATGTATCCTTTTGCTCAATCCGTTTTTCCAACTTATACTGATGAAGAAACTGAAAAAAAGATAAATACCTCCTTTAGGGGTTTTACGAGGAATGGCACGGTTATATGCTGGCAAGGATTGAGTACCTTAGATGAGATAGAAAAAAATGAAGGTAGCCTTGATTTTGATTTAAAAAGAATTTCTGCAGTAGCAAATATACAATTTGGCTCAGGAGCCGGAAAGGTTTTGCTAGACGGAAACGTAAAAATTGTTAAATCAAAAAAAACTGGGAAAATACGTAATATTTACTGCGATGACAAGCATGTTTTATCAATGAGAGCACATGATGGACTGTTTACACTAAAATCAGATGGGGCAAAACTCTTACACAAAAATTTTAAATCACCATTGCTGCGAGTTATTGTAAAAAACGATGCAGTCGATTTTGTAAGAGATGGAAAAAGCGTTTTTGCAAAGTTTGTAGAAGAGTGTGACCCTGAATTAAGGCCTCTTGATGAATGCTTAATAGTTGATAAAAAAGATAATCTTCTCGCGGTTGGAAGATGCATTCTTAACAGAGGGGAGATGCTTAGTTTCAACTATGGAATGGCAGTAAAGAGTAGAGAAAAGATTTAAATGATTAAATGTTGAGGTATTTGTATGAGTAGATATGATAGTAATTTTCGTGAGCCACCCTGGGTTATGGGTTCTCCAAAAGAAGTAATGGATTGGGTTGAAGCAAGCCATCCAAGTAAAAAAGATGATGATAGTGAGAGCTCCAAGAAGAAATATCTTAAAAATCTTCATATAAAATTTGATTTTGATGTAAAACAAAGAGAGATAAAATCTTCCTGCATGGTCTGTAATATATTAGGTCTAAAAAATGTTGAAGAGGAATTTGAAATTTTTCCTACAGCAGAACTTATTTTAAGAGGCCTTGCTAAAGCAAAATTTAGAAACACCGCCAGAATTGTTGTTGACAACAAAGTACTTTATAACCATCCTGAGGATAAATCAGATCTTAGAGATACCATCGATAGAATAAACGAGTTTTCAGAAGAGGTTTCAAAAGCAAAAACTCTTGAAATTACTGCTATATTAGATGATGTTGAAGATGCAACAGCAGTTATAAAAATTAAAAAAATTCACTCTAAAAAAGAGCATTCAGTTGACATTGAGATAAAGGGCAAAATAAGAGAAGATATATATCATACATTCCGTAATTATTTAGATGAAAAGATTGGTTTAAAAGAATGAATTTTTCGTTTATTATCGATTATTAAATCAACAATTTTAAAAACAATCAGTGTTTTTCAGCATTCCTACTTCAAGGGAGGAAAAAATAAAATGGTTGAAAAATCTTCACAAGTTTCTGGTTTTTATAAGCTACCTGTAGAAAAAAGAATAGATTTTGTTGCTGATTTTGCAAATCTTTCAGAAGAGGATAAAAAAGTATTTTCAAGTTGTCTGGAAATGGATACAGCCGATAGAATGATAGAAAATGTTCTTGGAACATTTGAATTGCCACTCGGTCTTGCAGTTAATTTTTTGATAAATGGTAAGGACTATGTTTTACCAATGGTAACAGAGGAATCAAGTGTTGTTGCGGCTGCAAGCAATGCTGCTAAGATGGCAAGGATTAAAGGCGGTTTTAAAACAGAAATTTCTGAGCCTCTTATGATTGGGCAACTTCAACTTTTAAAAGTAGAGGATGTTGCTTCTGCTGCAAAGAAGATACTCGATCATAAAAAACAGTTACTAGAGCTTGCTAATGCTCAGGATAAAGTACTTGTTGACTTTGGCGGTGGAGCAAAAGATATAGAAGTACGCATTCTTGATAGCCCTATGGGTAAGATGATAGTAAGTCACTTAATAGTTGATGTTCGCGATGCAATGGGTGCAAATGCCGTAAATACAATGTGTGAGGCTCTTGCACCGATGCTTGAGGAGCTTACTGGAGGATACGTTCGTCTTAAAATCCTTTCAAATCTTGCTGACAAACGTTTAGTAAAAGCAACAGCTACTTTTGAAAAGGAAAAGATGGGTGGTGAAAAAGTAGTCGATGCATTTCTTGAATCTTATACTCTTGCAAGTATTGATCCTTACAGAGCAGCTACTCATAACAAAGGCATTATGAATGGTATTGACTCACTTATAATTGCAACAGGTAACGACTTCAGAGCAATCGAGTCAGGAGCACATGCTTATGCTGCAAGAAATGGGCAGTATACCTCACTTACAAAATATCATAAGGATAAAGATGGAAATCTTGTAGGAGAAATAGAACTTCCTTGTGCAATAGGAATCGTTGGTGGAGCCGGTAATATTCACCCAAAGGCTCGTCTTTGTAAAAAAATCCTTGGTATAAAGACTGCTAAAGAGTTATCTGAAATTGTTGCAGCACTTGGTCTTGCACAAAATTTTGCAGCTGTTTTTGCTCTTTCAACAGTTGGCATTCAGAAAGGTCATATGAGCCTTCATGCAAAAAACATAGCTGTTATGGCAGGGGCTACTGGCCCACAAATCGATAAAGTAGCAGATCAACTGATAAAAGAAGAAAAAGTAAAACTTGATCGTGCAAAAGAAATACTAAAAGAAATTAAATAATCCTTTCAGCAATATCTTCAGGTTCACGCTCACAGTAATAACATTTAATCCTGAGCGGGTCTTTTTTAATTACTTTGAAACGTGGTTTTACAGGTTCTTTTGCATTTGATACACAAGTAGGGTTTGAGCACTTCACTATTCCTGATATTTCATCAGGAAGCTTTACTCTATGTTTCTCTGCAACTTTGTAGTTTCTTATGATGTTTATACTTGCTTTTGGAGAAATAAGTGCTATTTTATCTACTTCTGAAGTTTCTAACTCTCTGTTTTCAACTTTTACTATGTCTTTGCGACCGTATTTACTTCTAACATTCATTGCAACACTTACAACAGATGTTGTTTTGTGAGGAATACCTAGTATATGAAGAACTTTTACCGCATTTCCGGCAGTTATATGATCAATTACTGTCCCGTCTTTTATAAGTGGTATTTTAAGTTCTTTTTTCATAATAAAACCCCCGATACAAGAGAGAGAAGAGCCATTCTAACAGGAACCCCATTAAATGCTTGTTTGAAATAAAGTGCATGAGGAGTGCTGTCTACCTCTGGATGAATCTCTGTTACTCTAGGAAGTGGATGCATTATCATAAGACTTTTTTTAACATTTTCAAGCATTTCATTATTTATCTGATACGAGCCCACAACACGGTTGTATTCTTCTGCATCTGGAAATCTTTCTTTTTGTATACGTGTTACATAAAGGACGTCTGCATCTTTGATTGCTTTTTCAAGATTAGTTGTTTGTGTTGGTTCTACACCTAAATCGTTGCATTCATTTATTACTTCTTTAGGCATTCTGAGGCTTTTAGGCGATACAAAGGTTAGATCAGAGCCATATAATGATAATGCATATGCCAAAGAGTGTACCGTTCGACCATACTTTAGGTCTCCTACAAGTACAATCTTGTTTTTTCCGATACGTTTTTTCTCGGTTTTAATTGTGAATAAGTCAAGTAGGCATTGTGTAGGATGCCGTCCTGCACCGTCACCTGCATTTAGAACCGGTGCTTCTGAGAATTCAGCAGCAAGTCTTGCCGCGCCCTCCTGAGGATGCCTCATTACGATTATATCGCTGTACGCATTTGCCATTCTAATGGTGTCTGCAAGTGTTTCACCTTTTTTAAGAGAAGTCCCACCGGGATCGGAAAAACCTATTACTTTACCACCAAGCCGGTTCATAGCACTTTCAAAACTGAGTCTAGTTCTAGTGCTTGGTTCAAAAAACAATGATGACAATACTTTTCCTTTCAAAAGATCTTTGTATTTTTCACCTTTTGCCATTGGAACCATTTTTTCAGCATAATTTAATATGAAATCTAACTCTTTCTTCGAGAAATCCTTGATTGATATAATGTCTTTTCCTTTGAAATCCATCTTAATCAAAAAAAATGAGATGCAAAACCCGCTTAATAAAGTTTGTAATGAACAAGTTTAGAAAAAAAGACACACCAAGTAAGATAAAATATTAATATAATAAAACTCTTATACTATTACGATAATAAAATTTACGATAAGAACTGTCAAACAACATATAAATAGCTAATCCAAAGAAATATAATGTTGTATAACTACCCGGTGGTCTATTATAATGTCTAAAGATAAAAAAGACAAAAAAAACGGAATTGAAAAACTTCACAAAGTATTAGATGATGATTCTTCCAAAGATTTAAATCCTGAAGACGAAAAGTATTTAGAGACTTTGAAAAAAAGGTTAGATGACTCTTCTAAAAATAAAGTTTTAATCAAGAGATCTTCTGATGCAAAAGAAGAATCATCTGAAGATTTATTAAAACCAAAAGTTGTAATCCATGAGCGTGCAAAAAAAACAGTTGATGTACCAGAGTTCAAAGAAGTAGATGAGTCAAAAATTTCTGAACAAACAAAAGAACTTGATTTAAAAGACGAGGATTTAATTGAGATTAAAAAAGTAAAACCTTCTGTACCTGAGTTTGTAGAAGTCAAACCAAAGAAAGTAAAAAAAGAAATAGAGTCAAAAGAAGAAGTCGCAGAAGAAATTGCATTAGTGGAAATAGAAGAACAACAAAAACCAGTAGAAAAAAAATCAGAACCTGAAGTTACAGAATTCATAAAAGTTGAACCTGAAAAAACAGAAGAAAAAGAGGAAACATCAGAATGGAAACCTGTCGATTCAGGAGAATACATACCTGAAAAAGAAGAAATAGAAGAAAAAGCTATAATTTGTTCTAAGTGCGGTGAGAAATTAGATCATTCATACAAATTTTGTTTAAAATGCGGATGTCCTACTGAAGATGAACAGATACAAGAACCAGAACCAGAAACATGGGAAATACCAACAGAACCAGAAGAAACAAAAGAAGAACCAGAAGATATAGATAAAAAAGAAGAGTTAAAAGAAGAACCCGACACATGGGAACCAATCACAGAAGAAGACACAAAAGAAACAACAGAAATAGAAAACG
>CAZQXW010000005.1:26076-69068 GCA_964597365.1 uncultured Thermoplasmatales archaeon
AGAACCAGAAATAGAAGAAAAAACAGAACCAGAAGAAACAAAAGAAGAACCAGAAATAGAAGAAAAAACAGAACCAGAAGAAGAAATACCAGAAACACCACAAGAAAAAATAGGAGACTATGCAAAAACTCAAATTTTTAAAGAACTTAGATCAGTAGACGATGAGACTGCGATAAAATTGTATGATCACGGTTTTATTTCATTGGATTTACTAAAACTTGCAGATGTTAAAGAAATTAAAAAAATAAAAGGAATAAAGCGCAAAAAAGCAAAAGAAGTAATAAAAGAAATAGAAGGCCTGAGCGCAGAAGATAAAATAAGCACAATGGTAATGGAAGAAGATGCCGAGTATTTCAAAGACGAGGAATTCTTCAAAGAAGAAGAAAAACAACTAGACACAAAAATAAAAGACTTTGAAGGAAAAGAAGAACCCATACTTGACGAAGAGTTATTTATAGAAGAAGAAATAATAGAAGAATTACCAGATACAAAGATAGAAGAAGAAGTAAAAGAAATAGAAGACAATGACGAGCTTAACAAGATAGCAAGCATAGACAAAAAAATAAACAAACTCCTAAAAGAAAACAATATTGAAACCATCGAAGAACTAGATAACGCAACAATTAAAGATCTTACAAAAATAAGAGGCATAAGAAAAAAAGTAGCAAAACAAATCAAAAAAGAGTTAAAAGGATATCTTAGGTTCAAAGAAACAGAAGAGATCAAAAATTTAGAAGAAAATCCATATATAAATGAAGATGGTTTTTCAGAAGAAGACGAATGGGAATCCTTTGAAGAAACAGGTAAAAAAGGAAAAAAATCTTCAAAGAAAGGTTTCATGCATAGCGAGTATACTTTGTATGAAAAGGAAATAACTACTAAAAACGATAAGAAAAGAAAAGTCAGATTCTTTAGCAAAGGAAAACCAGATGACGCAGACCCTATCAAATTACCAAAGGGTTACGAAGTAAAACAAAATAAAAAAACAGGCGTACCTTACCTTAGAAAGAAAAAATAAAAACTTTTTTTCTATTTTCAATAAAAGATTTTTTAAACATCAATCATTTGTGCAATAGCTATGACTTGGAACGGTCCTTTAAACAAAATTGATGATTTTAGATATGAGATCCCTTCAGATTACAAAGGAGAAAATAGCACTCTTGATATGAGGACTTCAGCAGTGATTTATGCTGATGAAAAAATGATCCCTTCAATTAAATCAGATAGCGCACCAGAGCAAATCGCAAATGTTGCCACGCTTCCGGGAATTGCCGGAAATGCTATGGCTATGCCTGATATACACTGGGGATATGGCTTTCCAATCGGCGGAGTTGCTGCATTTGATATGGAAAAAGGAGTTATTACTCCAGGTGGCATAGGCTTCGACATAAACTGTGGAGTGCGGCTTGTAAAAACAAATCTAAATGCTGAAGATCTTGATGATAAAAAAATCCACAGTCTTGTTGATGAAATGTTTAAAAATGTTCCTTCAGGTCTTGGTTCAAAAGCAAAAATAAGATTATCTAAAAAAGAACTCGAAGATATTTTAGTAAAAGGTGCTTATTCTCCTGTAGAAAATGGTTATGGTTGGAAGCAAGATACTGATTTCTTAGAAGAAAATGGTTGTCTTGATTTTGCAGACACATCTTTCGTATCTGATAAAGCAATTCATAGAGGTCTTTCTCAGGTAGGTTCTCTTGGTGCAGGTAATCATTTTCTTGAAATACAAAAAGTCGAGGAGATTTTTAATCCTGATATTGCAAAGATTTATGGAATAAATGAGCCGGGTCAAATCACAATTATGATTCATACAGGTTCTCGTGGATTTGGTCATCAAGTATGCACAGATCATCTTCGCGTGCTTGAAAGAGCTGTGAAAAAATACAATATATCTCTTCCTGACAGACAGCTTGCATGTGCTCCAATTAACTCCAAGGAAGGGGATGCATATCTTAAGGCAATGGCTTGCGCAGCAAATTTTGCTTGGTCTAACCGTCAGTTAATTGTTCATTGGGTGCGTGAGTCTTTTGAAAAAGTCCTCAATGACTCTGCAGAAAACATGGATATGAACATAGTTTATGATGTATGCCATAATATTGCAAAAATTGAGGAGCATGAAATAGATGGTAAGAAAAGAAAACTTTGTGTCCATCGTAAAGGAGCTACTCGTGCTTTTGGTTCTGATAGAAAGGAAGTTCCTTTAAAATATCGCGATGTGGGCCAGCCTGTAATTATTCCTGGCGATATGGGAACAGAAAGTTATCTTCTTCAGGGAGCAAATGGCTCTAAAGAAACTTTTGGCTCAACTTGTCATGGTGCTGGGAGAGTTATGTCACGTCATCAAGCAACAAAAAAATGGCGTGGTGAGCAAATAATAAAAGAACTTGGAGATAAGGGCATATATGTTCATCCAGCAAGCTTCAAAGTCGCAGCAGAGGAGGCCCCCGGAGCATATAAAAGCATTAGAAACGTAGTAGACATTGTTCACAATGCGGGCATTTCAAAAAAGATTGTAAAACTCAAACCTATTGGAGTAGTAAAAGGGTAAGAAACTTACCAATTAATTTTAAATGCTAGTAAGTATATTTAGGTTTTGCACTGGATGGTGATGCGAACTTGTTTAATAATGATGTTGAGATATGCAATTTTGAGGAGATAGACCTAAAAGATGCTACAGTAATAGCTGGTTTTCCATCTATTGGTCTTGTTAGTACTATTGCTGCTAATTATTTGATAGATGCACTGAATCTTAGACAAATTGGCTGTGTTACTTCTTCTCAGTTTCCAGCTTTATCAGTTGTTCATACAGGAGAGCCTTTGTCCCCTGTTAGAATCTATGCTGGTACTCACCCTG
Organism: uncultured Thermoplasmatales archaeon; assembly: GCA_964597365.1. Lineage (GTDB taxonomy): Archaea > Thermoplasmatota > E2 > DHVEG-1 > DHVEG-1 > CAZKUB01. The sequence goes on from CAZQXW010000005.1 coordinate 28,931, forward strand.
GTGCCGGTAAAATAGTTGTTTTTGTATCAGAGTTCAAGCCTAAGCCAAATCTCATAAATAGTATCTCTGAGGCTATTATGAAGTGGGTTTCTGAAAAAGGTTGTAAACTTTTAATTTCTCCAGAGGGAATGGTTGTAGAAGGAAAAGATTCTCAAGGAGAAGAAAATATAGAAGCATATGCAATTGGTTCGACTGAGAGAGCACGAGGCATGCTTATGTCAAAAGAGATTCCTCAGTTTAAGAACGGAATTATAGCTGGTGTGTCTGGAGTTTTACTAAACCTTGGAAAGCAAGCAAAGGTTGATGTTATATCTATTCTTGCTGAAGCACATCCAAATTATCCTGATGCCCGTGCTGCTGCCGCGTCAATTAATGTTATGGCAGGCATCATGGGTGTTGAAATCAATGTAAAACCATTATACGAGGAATCTGAGCGTATAGAAGTGCAGCTTCAAAAGATGCATAAACAGGCAAAACCAATGGTTTCTGCAAGTCAGGCACCTCAACCAAGCATGTACGGATAAAGGGACAAAATCAATCCTTCTTTATTTTTTTATACCTTAGTTTTATAAGATATTGTATTATTGCAGTCAATTAGTATGCAAGATATACCTAAGAGCCACCCCAGATATGAGTCACTTAGTACTCGTAAAAAGATTTCAGATGCAATGAAAAAAGGACTTGTTCACGAAACAGGACTTATTGCACACGGTAGAGGAGAGGCTTTTGATTATTTAATAGGGGAGAAAACAAATTTTTTTGCAGATGATGAATGTAAAGTTGCTGCAGCAGCTTTACTTATTGCTAAGAGTCCTGTAATATCTGTTAATGGAAATGTTGTTGCACTCTCAGGAAAAGACTGTGTTAGTCTTTCAGAAAAAATTCCTTGTAAAATAGAGGTAAATCTTTTTCATCGAACAAAAGATCGTATGGAAAAGTTGACAAATGAATTGAAAGAATGTGGTGCAAAAAAAGTTTATGGAAGCAAGGCGGATGCAAGAATACCAGAACTTAAGCATGATAGAGGACTATGTGACAAGAATGGTATTTTTTCTTCAGATATAGTACTTGTTCCTCTGGAGGATGGAGACAGATGCCAGGCCTTAAAATTTATGGATAAAAAAGTTATAACAATTGATCTTAACCCGCTATCTAGGACGGCGAAAACTGCAGATATTACAGTTGTGGACAATGTTACTCGCGCTATTCCAAATATTGAAAAATGGGTTAATATCTTGAAAAAAGAGGATAAAGAAAAACTTAAGAATCTGGTAGATTCTTGGGATAATAAGAAAAATCTTAGAGAAGTATGTGATTTTCTTTCAAAAAGACTAAAATCATTGTTTTGATATGGGGTATTTATTATGAACGATTTAAGAACACATTATTCAACTAATGTAAGCAGTAAAGAACATGGTAAAAAGATTAGTGTTGCTGGTTGGATTGAAGATATCCGCAACATAGGAAATATTGCATTTATTATAATACGAGATAAAAAAGGTACTCTTCAGGTTACAGGTCTTAAAAAAGAGCATCCTGAGATTTTCAAAGAACTCGTAGAGTCTCCCAGGGAGTCAGTAGTATCCGTCACAGGTCTTTGTCAAAAAAGTGACAAAGCACGTAATGGTTATGAGATTATTCCTGAGAAAGTAGAAGTTTTGGCAAAAGCAGAAACACCTCTCCCACTTGGCGTTGCAGATAAAATAGAATCAGAAATGGACACTCGTCTTGATAACCGTTTTATTGATCTTAGAAAACCTGAGATTCAAGCAATTTTTAAGATTAGAAATGAGATTATAAAAGCTGCCCATGAGCATATGCAAAATCAAGATTTTACAGAGATACACACATCAAATATTAATGCTAGTAGCTCCGAGGGTGGAACTGAGGTATTCAAATTCAAATATTTTGAAAAAGAAGCTTTTCTTGCACAATCACCTCAGCTTTACAAGCAGACAATGATGGCCACAGGCTTTGACAGAGTCTATGAGATAGCCTGGTACTTCAGAGCAGAAGAGCACAATACCCGCCGACATCTAAATGAGAGTACTGCAGTAGACATTGAAATGGCATTTATCAACAGCGAAGAAGATGTGATGAAAATACTCGAAGGCCTTGTTCATAGTATGTGGAAGAAGGCAAGCGAATGCGAAAAGGAATTAAAAGTTTTAAATAAAGAAATCAAAGTTCCCAAGCTTCCATTCAAACGTTTATCCTATGATGATGCGATAAATAAGTTAAATGATAACAAATGCAACATTAAATGGGGTGAGGACCTTGGCTCAGAAGAAGAAAAACTCCTTGGAGAAATAATGAAAAAAGAAGGTCATGAGTTCTATTTTATACATAAGTATCCTTTAGAGGCAAAACCATTTTATACAATGCCTGAAGGTGACAAGCTTTCAAGAAGTTTTGACTTGGAATGCAAAGGTGTTGAGCTTGCGTCAGGAAGTCAGCGCATTCATGAGGTCGAACTTTTGAAAAAAAGAATAAAAGAATGTGGTATGAACCCAAAAGATTTTGAATCATATTTGAAGGCTTTTAGATATGGAATGCCACCTCATGGCGGATTTGGTTTTGGAATAGAAAGGTTTTTGATGGAGTTACTTGACATACAAAATATAAGAGAGTGCATTCTTTTCCCTAGAGATAGGACTAGGCTTGCACCATAAAATTATCTTTTTTGTACAAGAGGCCTTCTTGCAATCTTTGTATGAGCCCCACATTTAGGACATGTAAAATTTTTAAGTTTTTTAGAAGGTTTATCTTTTGTTACCATGTAGTTATTATCTTTTTCACATCTGACATATATGCCTTTGTCTATTTCTTCCATCCACTCTTTTTCACAGTTTCTACATAGAAGTCTTACATCATATGTTGTTCTCTCTTGTTTTTTTCTTACCATTTTTATTTCACCTTTTAATCTTGATATGTAATAATCTGATTTTATCCACTATCGGCATGTATTGTTTATATAATTTTTGATTATACAAAGTAAATCAGTTAGATACGATTTTTAAAAATTTATAATTTTGAGGGATATACTAAAGGAAATCTATCTAAGCTAGTTCCACCCTCGATGCTCTTTTCGTTATCCCATATACCATCCATATTTTCATCTATGTCTTTGAAATAATGCCAGTAATTTCCAATTGTACCATTGTCCCATTGATTATTACATTCATCATACGCAGCTTTTAGATTATTCATAAAATTATTACTGTACATGAGGTTATTGTTAGAGCAATCAAATATTTTTAAAGCATTCTTGTTATAGTTAAAAGTACAATTTTCTACTGTATTATTGCAGGATTCGTCAAATATATTCATAGAAGAATATCTCAGACAATATGATAGATTACATCTACTAACAAGATTATTTGAAGATTTATAGATATTAATTCCTACATTTCTACATGTGCAATTTTTAATTGAATTATATGATGTGTTATCCCAAAGACAAATACCGCATCCATAATTTCGGGTTTTACATCCTTTTATAGAGTTGTTGCTAGAATTGCGATTTATGCCAATTCCACAATAATTACGCCAACATGAACAGTTAAGCACTATGTTTTTATGAGAATTGTTTTCTATGTTAATAGCTCCCTGCATTCCTTGTATGAAGCAATTTGTTATCTTTACATTTGATACGTTATGTAAACTTATTCCCATGCTTCCATAAAACTTTCTAATTTTTGTAACAATGTTGGCAAGTTTTCCATCAATAAAATGGACAAAGCAATTATTGATAACAAAATACGCATTTGTATTTTTAATAGAAATTCCATTTATTCGCGTGAAAATATCCTTTAGAGATATTTTAATATCAAGATTTTCAATGATAAATGGATTTTTAGATGTTCCATTACCAGAAGATATACCATTTTCCGCAGTAAAACCATCATTTCCATCAATATATATAGGGTTATTGTGAGATCTAGAAAAATCAAATAAATTTGAATTATTTTTCAAGCTATTTTCAGCATTACTCAATGTTGTAAAGCTTACCAAGCAAAGGATAATTATTGATAAAAATATTTTGAGATTTTTACCATTCATTTTATTCACTATATAGAAGTATTATATTTTTTCCTGATATAAATATATTTGTAGAAATAGAAAGAAAAAATGTATTGATTCATTTTTTTACCAATGAAAAAATTATATCAATATTATGTAACTAGTCTGAAAGTAAAAGATTAGCTATTGCAATAAAAATTCCAATAAAAGCAATTATTAAGTATATCACAACTGAATCCAAATATCCTTGATCATATTTGCTATCAGTTTGACCCCAATCATAATTCTTTGAAACTGCAATTAATCCAGGTGGATCTATTTTTCTACGTTTTATACCATAAAGTGCAATCATAAGAAAATATAATCCCGGGATAAACATAGCAACATCTAATAAATCTAACATTTTTCCAATTTAAGATACAAATATTACTTTTAAATATTTATGAGAAAATGTATAAAAATTAAAAATGCAGGGGACGAGATTTGAACTCGCGGACCTCTACAGGACAAGGCCCTCAACCTTGCGCCGTTGGCCAGGCTTGGCTACCCCTGCAAATGAGTAAAATAGGATTTGTCACAATAAGAAAAACCCTATTTATATTTTGTTAAGATCAAAGCCAACCATTTCAGATAATTCTTTGTGAAGATTTACAAGTTTAATTGCATATTCTTTCAATCCTTTTTCAAGTGCTTTTTCTACTTCTTTTTCAACGGGTTGTTTTTTTCCATCCTCTACTAAATTATCTGCATGACATACTATTTTTTCTTCAAGTGTCTTGGGATTATAGTCTTTTGCCGGAAGCTTTAGTTTTTTTGCTTCTTCTTTTGAAAGACCTGCACCAATATGTCTTTGGATAATTTTTATAATTTCTTCTGAAAGACCCAGTTTTTTTGCAATTTTTACTCCTTCTACAGCATGTCTTATTCCATGTGTTTTTGAGCGGCCTATATCATGTAAGAGTGCTCCTGCTTCAACAAGTTCTTTGTTTGCAGTGGTTTGTTCTGCAATTTTTATAGCAATATCTCTTACTGCTTTACAATGAGCAATTACTTCTTCTGAGCATCCATTTTCTTTTAAAAGAATTAAACATTCTTCAGGAGTTGGTATTTCTTTCATAAAATAAAACCTATTTTTCTTTTGATATGACTTTTTTTCGTGTATTAGATGGTATGATTTCAATGTTGCCATTAAATTTTTTATCTGTCCATGCTCCTTTTGTGTATCTATCTAAAAAAATTGCAAGTGCTGCTACTTCAGAGTGTGGTTGATTTCCAACTGATATATTATAATCAGCCATTTCATAAACATATCCAGGTACTTTTTCTGCACCAATTACAATTAGTAAATCCTTTTTTTTATCAATTTTTTCAACTGTTTTTTCTAAAATATCTCCATACATAGTTAGATGAACAATACATCCATTCCAGTTTTTTAAAAATTTTTTAGCAGAAATTCCAGTTTCAACTTCAAAATTACCGCCAAAACGAGTACACGTTGATTTTATGTTTTCTTCGATTTTTTTATCCTCTGTATCAATTAGTATTTTATCTGCACCAAAAGTTCTGGCTACAAGACAACAGTGTGTAGTAATTCTTTTATCACGGCTGATTCTATGGCCGATTCTTAGGACATTTATCATAGAAATTCAAAAAAACAATTATTTTCTTGGTTTAAAACCATCGCTAAATGTTCCATCGGTGTTTTGAACCATAACAGTTGCATCGCGTTTTTTTGCAATTTTTCGAGCTTCTTCTATTGCTTTTTCTTTGGTTTTATGATGACTGAATATTTTTGCATGCGATCTTACTGCCCAATCACCTTTTACTTCACCGGGTTGTGGTTTACTTACTACATATATTACATTTGATGGTTTTCTTTTTCTTTTTTCTTTATTTTTTTCTATAAGAAGATCTACTTTTTTATCAACTTCAGTTACTGGTTTTTTAGCTTTTCTGATATGAATGGTATCTACATCTTTTTCTATTGAGTCTACATCACGCCAGACTCTTTGGTCAACATCAGACGAGTTACTTTTGGATTTTTTTGAAGTAGCTGTTTTTTTGTTAGTATGCAGTGTTTCACGATATTCTGCAAGTGGACCTTCCTCTTCTTCGGGTTCTTGAACATCTACTTCTTGAGTTTCGCATTCATTCGAAGCTGAGGGTTTTTCCTCGTTTTGTACATTGCCTATCGATTCATCAAGATTTGAGAAAAACATTTTGATAAATTTTGCGTTTCTTCCGATATCTACTGCACCCATAACTAGTGCTGACATTGAAGACTCGGCAGAAACATTTCCAGATTTAGTTATAACAATGGTAAATTTTGCTTTTTTGAAAAGATGAAATTTTTTTACAGATTTTATTTCTCCAGTGTTTTCATCTGCAGATTCAATAGAGGCATCTAAGTCTATTAAAGCCTTTTGAGCTGCATTAAACAGCTCCTGGAAATCGTTATTATATTTTTTTTCAGCTTTAGAACTTGGCATGTTATCAATAATCTATTAGAAGAATTTTATTTAAATAATTTTTCATATTAATTTCCGAGTTAAATATTAACCTTTATTTAACCCATTTTAAGCCATCATCAGATTTTTCTTTTCCTTTGACAAAAAACAATATTAGTATTACTATAAGCATTGGAATATTAATTGCAAACATTATGTTAAGTAGACCAAAATCTGAGTATGTTCCATCCATCTGAAGGATGATGGAAACATTTATAATGCTTACAATTAGAATAATTAGTAAAGCAACTCTTTTTATTGTTTTATAAGAAACCATTACATCATCTCTTTTTAAAGTAATTTGTGGGTTATTATTTAAAATATTTGCATTTTATTTTTCAATAATTAGTTAAAAGAAGGTTATTGAATATTTTGCGCAATTATTAAATATAATCAAAGATACCTATGGTTTATAAATTAACTAAATCATCATTGGCGAAATCTAGAACGGTGAAAAATAAATGACTCTTACAAATTCAAAAAGATTAATCTTAGCATTTATAATCATTATATTTTTATCTTTAATAACAACGACTATAATATCTGCTGATTCTCCAGAGGTATATGTCGATGATGATTTTAATGAGTTGACCCCTGGTTGGAATGTTACTCATTTTAATGATATACAATCAGGTATAGATAATCTTGAAGAAAATGGAACGCTCTACATATATAATGGCAACTATCTTGGAGATATACTAGTTAACAAGTCAAGTACTATTACAGGAGAAAATGTAGATGAAGTAATAGTTTCAGGGCAATTTTTAGTTGAAAGTAACAACACAATAATAGAACAGTTGACAATTAGAGATGTAAGTGGCGGAGATTTTCCTTCTGCAATTCTTGATATGTCTTCAGATTCTACATACAGGAATCTCAAACTAATAAACAATACTTATGGGATTCAGTTTTCTGAGTATTCACTAAACACCCTAGTTGAAAATAATCTCTTGGAAAATAATTCAGATGGAGTCCATTCTTATAACACCGCACCACATGCTGTAATTACCAATAACAATTTTAACAATAATGTTGAGAATGCTCTTTATATCGTTGATTCAGATTACTTTACAATAGCTAGTAATTATATAATAAATACAGCTGAGACAGGACTTACTCTCAGTTCATCAAGCAATAACCTTATTTATAACAATTATTTTGATAATTCGTTTAATCATTACGTAAACGGTGGAACCAATAACTCATTTAATGTTAGCAAAACACCTGGAACAAATATAATTGGTGGAGACTACATAGGTGGGAATTATTGGAATGATTATATAGGAATAGATTTAAACGGGGATGGGCTAGGAAACACATCATATATACTCTCTGTTGGACTTTCATATGATTATAATCCACTTGTTTTTACTCGTTTTTATGTGGATGATGACGCAGATTCATCATGGTATGATAAAACACATGTTCATACAATAAGCGAGGCGGTAGACAATGCAAGCAGCATAGGGGCTATAATCTCTGTTTTCAATGGAACTTATAATGAATATGTATACGTAGACAAAACAGTATCAATTATTGGTGAACGTACTGAAGGAGTTTATGTTACAAATGATGAGGATGATAATACTTTTTATATCGGTGGCCCTGGAGTAATGCTATCACACATGACTATTGGAGACAATCATGGAAGTGAAGGATCTTCTGCAGGGATTTACGATTACACTGCAAATGCGATCTACACAGATTTACACATTTTAAACAATGACTATGGAATATATCTTTCATCTGGTTCTTCTTATACCGCAATACAAGATTGCGTTATAGAAAATAACTCTGATGCCGGTATTTATCTGCTTTATTCATATAACACCTTAATTTTGAATAATTTCATCATAGATAACACAATTGGGATAATGCACCAGGATGCAACTCAAGACCTCATATACAACAATTATTTTGACAATACTCAAAACGTGAACATTACAATAGAAGAATCAACATACAACACTTCATGGAACATTATTAAGACACTTGGAGAAAATATTATCGGTGGACCATATATTGCAGGTAATTATTGGAGTGATTACACAGGCATAGACACAAATTCTGATGGAATAGGAGAAACAAACTATTCACTTGGAACATCTGGTGCTTATGATTATATGCCTCTTACTTCAGTTAATTATCCACCCTTAATTGGTACACCTAACCCATCAAACGGGAGTTCCAATCAACCTCTTAGCTTAGATTGGTCAGTTCAGATAACTGATTATGACGGCGTTTTTGATTGGTTTATATCATGTAGCAATGGGCAGAATGATCAATACTATGGAGATACCAATGGAACAAAAACTATTGAATTAAGTAATCTTGCATATGGGACTTCTTACACAGTTTTTGTTAATGTATACGATTATTACCAATGGACTAATGAAACATTTTATTTTGTAACGAAAAACAAACCAGCACCACCGCCAAAACCTGAACCTAATGAAAAACCAGTAGCCATAATAGATGGGGATCTTTCTGGTTTTCCTGGAGAAAATCTGCAATTCGATGGCAGTGCTAGTTATGATCCAGATGGAGAAATTTATTCTTATTTGTGGGATTTTCATGAAGGAACTATTATTCAAGGAGAAACCGCTTCACATTCATATAGAAATAAAGGCATATATACAGTTTCACTAACAGTTACGGACAACAAAGGACAAACAGATTCTACAAGTACTAAGGTTACCATAATCAAACCAAATTATCCTCCTGAAATAAATATAGATGCTAATAATTTACCAGGTGAACTAACCATAAGCCTAACAGCATCTGTGAATGATGAAGACGGAGATCCTGTGTCTTGCTTTATTAATTGGAACGATGGTTCAACACCTACAGCCTTTGAAGCAAACAATGATCAACATACATTCAAACATACATTTGCAACATATGGTAACTATACCATTTCTGCAACTGCAGATGATGGATCTGTAGAATCATCAGCTTCCACCTATATTAGCATATTAGATATTCAAAGCGATATACCAGAGATATTTGAAGGATTTAGTCAAATTGCAAAAAATAACGATTCTTTTATTGACAATCAAATTCAGAATCGATCAGTTTTTGGCAATTTTGTCAAGAAAGATTATGTTATACCTTTAGCAACAGCAACTAGCATAATACTTCTTTTCCTATTGAATATACTCATTGAGTTCCTAAGTGATTATACAAGCGAACATATCATAGATCGCAAAAAAGAAAAGGAAAAAACGACAAAGAAAGCAAAATCTAAAAAATTAAGTGTTTTTCTTTCCAACAAAGAAATATTTGCTGTTTTTGTTTCAAGCGTTGTACTTGCTCTTGTATTAACTTGGACATGGGCACCAGACCTTTCTGTATTTTGGGAGACGTTTTTTATAATATTGGCCATTGAATTAGCGATTATATTCTTAAAAGAAGGATTGAGATCATATTTAAGCTATAAAAAAGAAGTCCACTCGGAATACTATATTTGGCCACTTGGTATTGGAATGATGTTTGTTTCTACGTTCTTAGGAAATACCTTTTCTTTAGGAGCAAATCATCACTATGATGACGAGGCAGATATTAAGAAATGCGGAAAAGTAAATTTCATTGTTTCATTAGTTTTATATGCGATTTTATTAACTGTATTTATAACAAATCTTTATTATCCTTCAGCTATACTTCAGATGATCACAATTGTCGCAGTTCTTAATCTTTTCATTGATTTATTTCCATTCAGTCCGATGGATGGACACGAAGTAAGACATTGGAACTTTTTGTTATGGGCTGTTTTATATGCTATAGTTACACTTTCATATATAGTAGTTTACTTCAATATATTCCCATAAAAAAGAGATAAAAAATTATTTTTTCTTTTTTTATTAATTTTAGTTTTCTTAATAGCAAACTACTAAAATATAGGGATTATTTTCACCTTGCGGGCTTATGGTCTAGTGGTTATGACGTCGCCTTCACACGGCGGAGGTCTCCGGTTCAAATCCGGATAAGCCCACTGTTATTCATTGGGAAACAAAATTATAAAGTAGTATTTGTCTTTAAGAAAATGATTTTGAGGTATAAAAGATGAAAGAAGGATATCTTCAGCTTAAAATATCTGAGTTAAATGATAAGTGCAATAAAATTGATCAGATGTTTTCTTTAGAGAAATCAAAAATTGAACTGCTTGAGGAGAGAGTAGGGGGTTTGAAAGAACTTATTAAGAAACTTAAGGATCTGGATAATTTTAAAGAAGATGTTTTAAAAGATTTGAAAAAAGAAAATGAAAATATGCTTTCTAAAGAAATAAAAGAACTCTCTGAGAAAATACCAGATGAAGCAGACAAGATGATAGAGGATAAAACAAAAAAAATTGATAAGTTTTTAGAAAAATATGAAGAAGATATGAAGAAACATGCAGATTTAATAGATGATATGAATGAGAAAATAAGTTATTTAGTAAAGCATAACGAGTATCTTATGATGAAGCTTGTAAACAAGGCAGTTTTATCAGATAGAGAAGTCAATGAACTTGATAGAAGATCTTCTAAAAGTAAAAAGTTAAAATAAGAATTTTAAGAATTTATTGTATATCTACATGATAGCTTTCGCCAGGTTTCTTTTTCTCTTTTCTTTTGATTACTATATCAAGTATCCCATTTTTGTATGTAGCTTTAGTCGTTTTTGGAACAACATCACACGGCAAATCTAGTGTTTTATGATATTTTCTCTCATTTGTATCTACGCTTATTTCTAGATTGTCAAGATTTACATTTAAATCTACATCTTCCTTTTCTACACCAGGGATTTCTACAGTTATCGCGACATCTTCATCGCCTTCGATTATGTCTGTTAGTGGCTCTCTTTCATCAGAAATTATTGCTTCCCCTGTAGGAGATTGTGTTCTTTTGTTCCCAAAGTCTTCTATCCTTGGTTTTCCATCTGGACCAATGTTTATTTTAAAACCATGTACGACAGATTTTCCTGGTTGAGCATTTGTAAACATTTTCATCATTTCTTCAGTCATTCTTCTGATGTCATCCATTATTCTATCATCTGAGAAGACATCTTTTATGAAATCATCATCAAATCCAAACATATCAAATGGGTTTCTTCGTCTTCGTCTTCTGTCTCTGTTTTCGTCATATTCATCCATAAGTATATTTACCTCCCAAATTGGTGTTTTTTTATAGCTATACTTTGTATAACAAATAGTATTTAATACTTTCTATTTCTAACTGTTTAACTCATCTTTTAGTTCTTCAAGCAATTTTTTTGCTTTTCTAGAAAGTTTTTTAGGTGTCTCTATTTTTATTTCTACGTATAAATCTCCCGTGCCTCTACCATTTATACCCGGCATTCCTGCGCCTTTTATCTTAAGTATTTCACCATTCTGAGTTCCACTGGGAATCTTTAATGTATTTAGGTTGTCCTCAATGCCTTTGATTTCTGTTTTTGTTCCAAGTGATGCTTCCGGAAAACTAATTCTTTTTATTGTATGAAGATTCATTCCTCTTCTGTTGAATCTAGGATGTTTTTTAACATGTGTTACTATGTAAAGATCCCCCGTTCCGGCAGGTCCTGCTTCGCCTTGTCCAGGAAGTCTTAATTGCGATCCGTCGTCTACTCCTTTTGGTATTTTTAGATCTATTTCTCTTGTTTTTTGAACTGTTCCACGACCGCTACACTCTGGACATGGCGTATCAATTATTGTTCCCTGACCATAACATCTATTACATGCCCCAACTTGTGTAAACATTCCAAATGCTGTTCTTCTGCTTTGTCTTATTTGCCCTGTTCCTTTGCATTGTGGGCATGTTTTTTTCTCAGTTCCTGGTTTTGCACCTGTTCCATTGCAGTTTTCACAGTTTTCTGTTCTTGGTACACGTATCGTGGTTTCAAGTCCATTGTATGCCTGTTCCAGACTTATTTCTACATCGTATCGCAGGTCTGCTCCTCTTCTAGGTTGATTTCTTCTTCTGCCAAAACCAGATCTATGTCCAAAAAAGCTTTCAAAGATATCTTCAAATCCAAATCCTGAGGAATCAAAGCCCATTCCTCTAAAAATATCTCTGAAATCTGCATTTCTAAATATGTCTTCCTGGCTGAACTGTTGATCTATTCCTGAGTGCCCATATTGATCATATAATTTTCTTTTTTCTTCATCGTAAAGTACTGCATATGCTTCAGAGATTTCCTTGAATTTTTCTTCTGCTTCTTTGCTTGGGTTTTTATCTGGATGGTATTTTAATGCAAGTTTTCTGTATGCTTTTTTAATTTCTTGCTTTGATGCATCTTTTTTGATTCCAAGTATCTCGTAATAGTCTTTCTTAGGCATAATTATCAATATTTTTTATTCGTAAAATAAGAACTAGTATATGTTTTTTTACATCAGAATTTGCATAAAGTAAAACATAAGATCACCAAAAATGAATGTGAAAACAAATCCTCCTAAAAGAGGTATCATAAATGGTATTTTTGGTGTGACCCATATATCTTTCATTCCTTGTTTTTCGAAAGCATCATATTCTTCTGTTGCATCAAAAGATTTAGGCATTTTTACAAGCTTTGTCTTTCCATCTACTGTTTTTTCAAGTGGCCATACGAATTTTTCTCTTGCTTTTGAAATTGGCATTTTATATCCTAAAAAAACATGTGGGAATTTTATGTTCTTATTTATCAGGTTAAGAATTAGAAGACTTATTGGTATGAATAAAAATAGCACTATCGAATTTGAAAATACTGTCCATGCCGCAGGCATAAGAGAGTGCCCCCATAATGGAAATTGTGAAATAGTTGGTTGAAGTGGCAAAAGTATTGCAATTGCCATAAGTGCTTTTGCATCTGCACCTCCAAAAATCAATCCTAATTGGAATAGCAGATATACAAATCCTATCATTATTGGTATGAATATCAGAATCATCGGATTTTCTATTCCAACTGTTAGATATTCAAGTACTAACAATACAGCTCCAAATACTGCCATTATAAGCCAGTTCATATTAGAAGCTCTCCTTGTTTTAATATCTGTAAAAGAGGCATAGCCTAGAATAAATATTCCTACTAAAAGTCGCGTGATATCTAGATACATCTCTACTCCTTGCATAATCTAAACCTTCACAAGTGTAAAAGAAGAGGCGGATATTAATTTAATGATTATTTAAAAAATCAATTAACCTGTAACCTATGAATGTGAATTTATAAAAACATATAAATATCATTTAAGTATATATAATATAAAAGTCCGGATATAATTATTAACATATTGGATTTAGTAGGGGTTTTATATGAATGAAAAGCAAAAAATATCAAAGATTTTTATTTTAATAGCTGTCAGTTGTCTTTTGTTTTCAGCAATAGTTCTACCAGTAGTACAAAGTATAAACGTAGAAAAGATACGTGGGTTTGACAAAGGGCCTTCATATACATCCGTTGTTCCTATAAAAAAAGCAACTTTTGTGAATTTTGATGACAAAAGCATTGTTGACGATTATGCATATCTTGCAAGCATCCCTACAGCTGTTTTTCGTGATTCATCAGAAAATAAGCTTTTCTCACACCCTTTGCTATATTATTATGATACAGGGTATGATTATGAAGAAGACGAAAAATATTTGACTTTTGATTCAAATGACGGTTTAAATTATTTCATGGAGGACTGGGACAGTTATTGCAATGGTAAAATGGATGAAATAACATTGATTAACCTAGAAAAAGACAAAGTAAAAGAATGGAAAGCATCTAATTACAAAGTAATAGAAAATGATAACGCATTTGATATTGCAAGTGAGATTGCTCTTCACGATTGGTCATATTCAAAGGATGCAGTCCTAGCAGTAATTGATGATGAATTTATAGAAGAAAATGTAGAAGTTGCTGGCAAAATAAAAGAGACCATTAACATAGACAAAGATGTAAAAAGCTATCATTTTGAAATGCCACAGACAAACAAACTAAATCCAATTCCTAAAGAATTTGAAATTCCTGAGGGATATATGTATACTGATTTCAGATGTTGGTATCCTTGTATCTCAATAGGACTCGGTCTTCCTCTGCCTGGTGCAGAGAGCCTTGCACATATAACCCTTCCTGCAGGAGACAAAGATATGCAGGTTTTCTGCGAATATGAAGATGAATGGATGCAGGTTGAAGCATTATCTGCATGGAATCAGAAGCAGGGAATGGACTATGAAAAAGGTGGTTCATACGTGTATAACCCCGGGAAATGGATGGTGCAAGTAACAGATATCCCAACAAAAGGTGGAGATGACTCTGATAAAAAAATTAAGACATATGGATCGTTTTCAGAAATACTTAAAAGTTTCAAAGAAGTAATATACCAAGTAGATATAAACGCATATGATGGTGAGAGATTCACTCTTTTTGAAGATTTACCTTTTGATTGTCACAATGTTGAAATAGAAATAGATGTACCAAACAAAGATGCGCAACTAGGTTTTAGCTTAATAGGCCCTGCAGGCGAAGAGATAATGTCTGATGAAGGTGCTGGAAAATTTAATATTAGCCGACTTGGCGGACTTTTAGAAGGAGAAAGCTATGACATAGTTGTATACAAAACAGATGAAGAAAAAGGATCATATGATTTTACAATTGAATATAGCTATACAACAGAGGAAAATGCTGAATATAGAGCAAATTGTTTAACTGATGCAACAGAGGGTGCTGTTTTAGGAAGTACTCTTAACTGTCCTCTCCTATTTACTTCAAAAGAAAGCATACCTGAGAGCACAAAAGAAGCATTATATAAACTTGGAGTAGAAAATATTCATCTAGTGGATATAGGCCATTATCTTAACAAAGAAGCTTTTGAAGACCTTGAAAAAATAGGAGATATCAAAGAATATAATACATGCAAAGAGTCTTATGATAAAATAAAAGAAGAAACAGGAAGCAGTGACATTATTTTTTCAACGCTTAAACCTTGGACGCCTTGGTTAGTTACAGAATTAACATCAACAACTGAAGTTGAAACTCCTGGCTCTTTACATGTTGGCCCTGCTGCTTTGGCTGCAGCGCATCACGGTGCGCCTGTGCTCTTCGTTGAAAATCATAAAGAATTATCCTCTTCTCTTGTATGGCATAACGAGTTTTGGAGAAAATACTCAAATGGTCATACTTATCCAACTGTAGCAGAGATGTATTTAACCGGAAAAAGAGTTAATGAGTTTTTTGAGGAATATGGTTTTGATTCTCCTGAAAAAGAAACAATGATTACAGTTGCTGATCAATATGATATAGGGCCTACATGGGACAGAGTGTTTACAGGACTTGCAAAAACAGGTCGTTTCTGTGGCACGCCCCCTGATGAAGTATGTTGGATCCAAAGAAACATATTCTATCCAGCACTCATATTTGAAAACCCTGCTCTTCAAGGACCTGTAACATTAATAAATGGAAGTAGCAGTGAAAGGAGAAACTTTTTTGCATGGGGAAAATCTGGACTTAAGATAACACAACCTGAACAAGAAAATCAATATGAATATCCTGTTCTTGCAAGCCTTATAGGACATAAATACAGATTGAATTATTATATGGAAAAATACTATGGCAGTAAATATCAATGTGCGAATGGAATAATACCCGGTGAAACAGTATCCTTTGAACCAATTGATGACGGAAGTATGGTAAAAGTCAATGGTGAACAAGGCGAAATATGGCCTGATATGAGTACAACAGAGGTTATACCTTTTTATCTAGATAAAGGCGGATATTCCACAGCATTTACTACTAGTTTTTATCCAACTATGGATAATCTGAACAGAGGAGTACTGCTCTGGGTTGTAAACAGCCATGGTTCAGCTAGTCAGAGTGGAAATATATTATTCTGGGATCCTCAAAATCAAGCAACATCGGAAGAGGCAATAACTGGTTTTCCAGGTCTTCCTTTAATAGGTGCACAAAAAGAGCCGAACCCATGGCGAGGATACGATTGGATGTTAGGTTCTACTGCAGAGCCAGATACAATGACTGCTGATGTAAATGGAATAATTCCTGCATTACTAGGCAATCCTGATCCTAAGTTTCCTTTTGTGTTCAGAACTGCCCTTGACTGGGCTCCTGCTAAAAAACCATTATTAGACAAACTAGGGAATTTATTAGGTAATATACCAATAGTAAGCAGACTTACACCAGATTGGTTAAAAGATACTGAAGATTATCACGACGGCTTGATTATTTCAAGTTTGTTTAGTAAATTTGGTTGTAGTTGGTATAAAGGAACAACGTTTGACAGAACACTTGAGAATCTGCATTCTACAGGATTTATAAGTAGCAGTTGTCTTATTGCAAATAAGTATCTTCATCTATCATTGGTACGTCATGGATGTGCTTATCAAGTGATGGACCCATGGAGTACAAGCTGGTATTCTTCATTTTGGCTTCAAACAATACCGCGAGACATAATTCTTGGAAACACCATAGGTGATGCTTATGCAAATGCTATGTCACACGTAGGAATTCTCTATATTAGCGGAGGAGGACCTGAAAAGGACCAACCACAATGGTGGTGGGATATAATGGAGAATGTGTGTTTCTATGGCGATCCCGATTTAAGGCCATATGTTCCTGGTACAGATTATAGCAATAATAATTATTGGGAAGAAAAAGATGTAAAGCCTCTATCTTATTCAGAGGATACAAACATAAATGGTCATATGCCCTACGGTGCAACAAAATATCCAAATGAAAAAGAGCCAAAAACACTAATACAGGAATACATGCTAGTGATAATAGTAATGCTTGCAATAATAGTATTACTAGTAGCAATGAGCCTAATATCAAAGAAAAAACGTTAAAAAAATAACGGTTTTTCTCAATTTAATTCTTTTTTATTAATATTTAAACCCAATAATTTATATACATAAATTTATATACTTTGAAGAGGAATTATTATATATAGAAATGAATATAATATTATTCCTTAACGTCTGGGGGACTAATTTATAATGAAAAAAGAAACATTTTCGAAAAAAGGCAAGTTTGTAGCAATAGCGATTGCATTTCTAATGTTAACAGGAATATTGATACCTATTGCTACTGCAGCAACAGCAGATTTAAATAATCGCTCTTGTGACAAAGGACCATCATATATTCCTTTAAGCACCATGGAAAAAGCAACTATTGTAAACTTTGATGAAGACACATTGATAGATGATTATGCATATCTTGCAAGTGTTCCTACATCTGTTTTTAAGATTGATAATCAATTATACTCAAATCCTTTATTGTTTTACCAAGATCCGGTAGAAATAGATGGTAAATTTGACAAGAACAAGAGTTTGAATGCTCGTGCCGGTCTTGATTATTTTATGGATGACTGGTTGAGTTATTGTAACGGTGAAATGGATCAGATGACTGCAATTAATCTTGATAAAAATGATGTTAAGCAATGGAATGCAAAAGAATATAGAATGATTTCCGAAGACAATCCATTTGATATAGCATCCGCTCTTGCTTTACAGGATTGGTCTTACAGCGATGATGCCGTTATTGCAGTAATAGACGAAGAATTTATTGACCCTGAGTATGAAATTTCAAACTCATTGCAAGGGAAAATCGAGCCTAAAAAGATAAAAACTGAGCATTTTGAAGTAGAAAAAACTAATCGCCTGGATCCAATATTTAATAACTTTAATGTTCCTCAAGGGTATGAGTTTATAAAAGCCCGAGCATGGTATTCTTGTATATATGCTAATATTAACCTAGGTGGATTTTTTCAATTAGCAAATATATCTATTCCTTCTGGAGATAAAGACTTTCAATTGTATTGTAAAAAGGATGATCAGTGGATGCAAACATCAGCTATAGCCGGATGGAATCAAAAAGAAGGCATGGATACAGATATTGTCGAGTCACATATATATAACGAAGGACCATGGAGAATTTCAGTCACAGACGTACCAACAAAGTTAGAATTTGGACGTTATGGAACATGGAATGAAATAATTAAAAATATGTTAACAACAGTAACTTACCAAATAGATATTGAACTTTATCCCGGGGTTACAATACCTTTAAAAGACAACCCACCTTTTGGGTGTAAAGACGCGAAATTAAAATTAACCTGGGATGATCCAAATGTAGATCTTGGTTTTTCAATAATTGGACCGGCCGGTGAAGAAATTTTTACGGAATTAAATACTAGCAGAGATACCTATCAAGAGATTTATCTTGATCAATTAGGGGAATGTTTAGATGGAGAAAATTATAGCGTAAGTATACATTCAAGAAAAGACATTTCTAGAACTATTGATTTCAAAGTGGAATATAGCTGGAAGCAGGGCATTTCAGAAAAAAAAGGTAATGCACTTACTTCTGCCACAGAGGGTTCAGTGCTTGCAAGTCAATTAAATGCTCCTTTATTGTATGTAAAGGAAAATATGGTTCCGGAAGCTACTGAAAAAGCTTTATTAAAACTTGGTGTAAAAGACATATACCTCCTTGATATAGGAGGTGAAATCAGCAAAGATACAAAAAACGAAATAAATGATATTGCGAAAATCAAAAAATGTTTCACTACTCCTAAAAGTATTTATGACGATATCCGTGAAAGGTCAGGTAACAATGATGTAATTTTTGCAACCTTAGACTCTTGGCATTATTGGTATGCTGCAGAAATGAAACCTGCGGGTCAACACCCTGCTGCTATGTTTCTTGGTCCTGCTGCATTTATCGCAGCTCACCATGGAAGCCCAGTTATAATTGTTGATAATCACCCAAGATTGTCCTCTAGCATTGTATGGCATAATGAGTTCTGGAAGAGAATAGCATGTGCTCCAGCTAAAAATGATCCTTCTGTAGCTGAAATGCATCTAACAGGCACTCGCGTTTATGACTTTCTAAGAGATTATGGTTTTGACGAAAATGGAAGAGAAACAATAATATCAGTTGGAGGACAATATGAGATCGGACCGAGTTGGGATCGTATGTTTCTTGGAATGGCCACAGCTGGAAAAATATTATTCTCACCAGTAGATAGTGCATATTGGATATCAAGAAATATTTTTTATCCGGGTTTAATTTTTGAAAATCCCGCGATGAATCCCGATGGAGTACAACTGAAAACAGGTAGTAGTAGTGAAAGAAGAACGTTTTTACCATATGGTAAATTTGGACTTAAGATTGTTGAGGAAGAAACAGAAAAGCCTTTCAAATTTCCTGTACACTTAACTTTTGTGTCATATCAACATAGATACAACGAAAGAGGCGCTACAAATTACTATGGATATAAATATGAATGTGCAGATGGTCTTATACCTGGAGAAACAAGGACTTTTGAGCCAATTGATCAAGGTTCTATTAAAAAATATACTGGTAAAGAAGGAAGTTTTATGCCAGATATGAGCCTTACGGATATAATGCCTTTTTATCTCGAAAAAGGTGGTTTTGAATGTGCTTATGGCAGTAATTTTCCGGCAACAATTGATAATGTAAACAGCGGCGTTTTATATTGGCATCTTGGTTCTCATGGCGGGCATGCAGATACCGGAACGTTTTTGTTTTGGGACTCAGAAAACTATGGCGAAACTGTAGGTTGCGGGGGTATTTCTTTACCACCAGGCGCTGGAGCAAAAAAAGAAACAAATCCGTGGAGAGCCTATGATTGGTATCTAGGATCCACCGATGAGCCCGACACCTTGACTGTTGAAATTCATGGAATTATACCTGCTTTACTTGGAAATCCTGAAATGGACGGATTGCTTAGCACTGCTTTTGACTGGGCACCTGCTAAAAAACCAATACTTGACAAAATAGGAACAATTGCAGGAGCTATTCCATTAATAAAACGTCTTGCACCAGAGTGGTTAATTGATACTCAGGATTATTACGATGGGCAAATTTGCAGTATTCTTTTAAGTACGGTTGGATTTAATTGGTACAATGGCTGGACAACAGATGAAGCACTTGAAAATTTGCATTCTGCAGTATTTACCACAGGCGTTTGTCTATCCGCTACAAAATATTTACATACTTCAATTGTTAGGCATGGTTCAGTATGTCAAGTAATTGATCCTTGGCCAACAAGCTGGTATGGATGTGTATGGATGCAGTCGATACCAAGAGATATTATACTAGGTAAAACAGTTGGTGAAGCATACAATAAAGGAATCAGCCATGTTGGAATACTTCCGATAGGAGATGTTGTAGAAGGGCCTAGATTTTGGTGGGATAACTTCCAAAACGTGCTTTATTATGGGGATCCGGATTTGCGTATGTTTGTACCAAGTACAGAGTACAGCGATAACAATAATTGGAAAGAAGAAGATACTTATCCAATTCGCTATGATACAGAGTTAAATCTCAATGGGCATATGCCATTTGGTGCAACAGAATATCCAAATGAGAGAGAACCAAAAACATTGTTACAAGAATACATGCTAGTAATAATAGTAATACTTGCAATAATAATATTATTAGTAGCAATGAGCATCATATCAAGGAGAAAACGCTAAGAAAAAACTAAAAATACCTCTTTTTTCTTTTTTTTATTCCGACAAAACTAGTTTAAGAAAGGACATTTATGTTACATAAATTATAAATATAATATATAACAATATATTTATACAGCTAATTAATCTCAAATAGTATAAAAATATCTAGATATAATGGGGGATTATTGTAAATGATGAAAAATAACAAGAAAGCCTATATGGCCATATTTATAACAATGCTTTTTTTACTAAGTGCAATAGTACCAACTGCGCTGTCAAAAAACGCGACAAGTACAAAAGGTTTTGACAAAGGACCAAGCTACCTACCCGTAGTACCAATACAAAAGACTACAATGGTACAATTCGATAAAGAGTCTTATCTTGATGACTATTCATATCTTGCAGCAGTGCCGACTACCATTTTTAGAGAAGAAGGAAAACTATATTCAAATCCTTTAATCTTTTTCCAAGAACCTTTCGAATATAATGATGAAACAGATGAAGACAGAACACTTGATGCATACCAAGGTATTGATTACTTCATGAAAGATTGGTATACCTACTGCAACAGCGAATTCGATCAGATGACGCTTATAAATATGGATAAAAGTAAGCTTAGCAGTGAATGGGATAATTCAAAAGAATATACAACGATTAAAGGAGATACTGCTGATGAAATTGCAAATATGCTCGCTCTTGAAGAATTTTCATATAGCGACGACACAGTTGTAGCAGTAATTGATGAAAGTTTCGAAAAAGGCGAAGAAACAATAGGAACATTCGAAGGAACATTAGATATAGACAAAGAAATTGCAACTGAGCATTTTGAAGTTGAACAGACTAACAAATTAAATCCTGTATCAAACGAGTTTGATGTCCCTGAAGGTTATAATTATTTATACGCAAACGTATGGTATCCTTCCACGACAATAAAGATAGGGCTTCCATTCCTAGGTATAGGCTTTTTTGACAATCTTGCAAACTTTAGTATCCCGTCTGGAGATAAAGACCTTCAGCTTTACTGTCAATGGGATGGCGATTGGATGCAGGTTTTAGCATTTGATGAATGGAACCAGAAATTTGGTATGAACATTGACAAAGGTGGAACATATATACATAATACCGGCCGTTGGAGAGCAACTGTTACTGACGTTCCAACCAAAGAGGTTTATAAATATGGTACATTTTTAGAAAGATTACAAAGCATGAGAAAAGTCATTTACCAGGTTGATATAGAAATGTACCCTGGTGATAGAATATCTCTTTTTGAGGATTTGCCTTTTGATTGTAAAGATATTACAATTGAGTTAAAACCAGATAACAATGATTTAGATTTAGGTTTTTGTTTAATAGGTCCTGGCGGAGAAGAAATTGCATCTTCTACTGATGGTGAAATCCATTTAGAAGAACTTGGACAATGTCTACCAGGTGAATCATATGACCTAGTCATATACAGCAAAGAAGGAGAAAAAGGATCTTTTGGATATACAATTGATTATAGTTATTCTCAAGGGAAAACTCGTTATGAAAGTGATTGTTTGAGTGCTGCAACCCAAGGAGCAATCCTTGCAAGTACACACAATGCACCTCTTCTTTATGTAAATCCAGAAAAAGTTACACAAGATACAATAGATGTAATCTATAAACTTGGAGTAGACAACATATATTTAGTAAATATCGGCGATCACCTTAAAGAAAGTCAATACAAAAAACTCAAAGATAGTTCAGAAAAAATAGTTGAATACAAAAAAGAAACAGAGGTTTATGATGCAATACGCTCGGAGACAAACAGCAATGACGTGATTTTTTCAACTATTGATACTTGGAATCCTTGGTATGTTTATGAGCTTTATACAGATGAGGTAAAAGATGAAGTAGATATGCCTTATGCTCTTCATATAGGACCTGCTGCATATCTTGCAGCTCATCACGGAAGCCCTGTTTTAATAGTTGATAATACTCCTGAGCTTAGCAGTGCTGTTACATGGCATAATGAATTTTGGAGAAAAACAGCAAGACATCCTTCACCACCAACAGTTGCGAACATGTATCTTACTGGAAAACGTGTTTGGAGCTATCTTGAAGAGCTTGGTTTTGATGAAATAGGATTAGAAAGCATAATTACTGTTGCAGGTCAGTTCAATATTGGCGTGTCATGGGATAGAGTCTATAATGGTGTAGCAACACCTGGAAGATTTATCGGAACACCTGTTGATGCTTCTTATTGGATAAGCCGCGATATGTTTTATCCAGCGATGATTTTTGTAAATCCTGCTACTAATTCAGAAGGAGTTGTAATGAACCAGGGAAGCCACAGTGAGAGAAGAACCCTTTTCCCATGGACCCCTCTTGGTTTAAAGATTACACAACCTGAAACACAAGAAGTAGTACAGTATCCTGTTCATTACACGTTTGTTCACTATGAGCATCGTTTTAATGAGCGTGCAAGTAAGTATTGGGGATATACCTATCAGTGTGCGGATGGACTTACACCTGGAAAAGATTATACGAATAATCCAATAGATGAGGGTGTTTCTATGACTTATCTTGGCGAAGAAGGAAGTCTTTTCCCAGATATGAGTATGACTGATGTAATACCAGCATATCTTGAAAAAGGAGGATATGGTGGTGCGTATTCAACTAGTTTTGACAAAACACTTGAAAATGTTAACAACGGTGTTTTACTATGGGTACACTTAGCACATGGAGGGCATGTAAATGGCGGAACAACACAGTTCTGGTCAGGTACAGGCAAAGAGAAAAATCCTTGGCGCATGTATGAATTAATTCTCGGCTCAACTGAGGAGCCAGATACTATGAGCCTTGAAATACATGGATTAATCCCTATGCTTCTTGGAAATCCTAATATGAATGGTCTTTTCAGATCTGCAATGGATTTTGCACCTGCAAGATTGCCGTTACGTGATTTGATAGGAAAGATTGCAAGTCTTCCAATAATTAACATAATTGCACCAGACTGGCTTGAAGATACAGATGATTACTATGATGGTATGATAAATACTGCATTATTTAGCCAAATAGGTTCAAGATGGTACACAGGTGTAGAGTTTGATGATGCAACAGAAAACCTGCATTCTGCAGGATTTATTGCAAATTCATGCTTGATGGGTACAAAATATTTACATCTTTCAATGATTAGACACGGAGCAAGCTACCAGGTAATAGACCCCTGGAGTACAAGTTGGTATAGTGCTGTATGGATACAGAGTATGCCAAGAGACATAATTCTAGGCGACACTGTAGGAGAAGCATTCAACAGGGGAGTAAGCCATGTAGGAATACTATATCTTGGAGGCGCAGGACCTGCAGGTGATGAGCCACAATGGTGGTGGGATAACCATGAGAATGTTGTATACTTCGGTGATCCTGACCTTAGAATGTATGTACCAAGTACAGAATATAGCGATAAAAATACTTGGGAACGCGAAGATGTAGAATCAATGAGATATGACATTGAAACAGATATAAACGGCCATATGCCATTTGGTGCAACAGAGTATCCAAATGAAAAAGAGCCAACAGGTATACTAAGCGATTACATGGGAATAATAATTGTAGTAATTGCGGTAATAATACTACTTGTAGCTTTAGCATACTTTTCTAAGAAAAAACGCTAAAAAAAATCAAATCAACTCTCTTTTTTTCTTTTTTATAACCATTTTAGTAACTTTAGTACATTTATAATGCATAAATTATAAATATGATATATAACAATATATTTATACAGCCTCTTAATTAATATTAAAAGATTAATAGAATTAAGCCAATACAAATGGGGGATTAGTGTAAATGATAAGAAATGATAAAAAAGCCTATATGGCCATATTTATAACAATGCTTTTTTTACTAAGTGCAATAGTACCAACTGCGCTGTCAAAAAACGCGACAAGTACAAAAGGTTTTGACAAAGGACCAAGCTACCTACCCGTAGTACCAATACAAAAAGCAACAATGGTAATGTTTGATGAAGAATCATATTTTGATGATTATTCATACCTTGCCGCGGTACCCGGGTCTGTTTTTAAAGAAGGAGATACTCTTTATTCAAACCCACTTTTATATTTCCAAGAAGAAGTAGAATACGAGTCAGAAGCAAAAAGACCTCTTAATGCAGGTGAAGGTATCACATATTTCATGGAAGACTGGATGAGTTATTCTGACAGCGAGCTTGACCAGATGACACTTTTAAATGTTCCCAAGTCAAAAATAAGCAGGGACTGGGATGCAAAAAATTACAAAATAATAGATAGTGACGATATAACAGAAGTTGCATCTGAGCTTGCACTTTCAGAATGGAGTAGTTCAAATGATGCAGTATTAGCTGTAATAGATGATGAATTCGAAGAATATGAAAACGAAACAAGCGGTGAGATAACAGGAACCCTTGAGATAAAAAAAGACATTGAAACAGAGCATTTTGAAATGCCACAGACAAACAAGCTTAACCCACAGTTCGAAGAATTTGAAATAAATGATGGATATGTATATGTTCAGGCACGTGCCTGGTATGCATGTATTGAGACGAGTCTTGGCCTACCGGTTCCAGGTTTTGAAAATTTTATGACAGTTACAATACCTTCCGGCGATAAAGACCTTCAACTATATTGTCAACATGAAGATGAGTGGATGCAGGTTGAAGCAGCAGCTGAGTGGAATGCAAAAGCAGGAATGGATGAAGAATACGCTCGATCATATGTTTATAATTCTGGAAACTGGCGTGTTGGTCTTACCGATGTTCCAACCAAAGGAGGAATAACTCGCTATGGCAGCGCTGGTGAAATACTCAACAATCTTGTAAAAGGCGTTACATATAATGTAGATGTTGAGATGTATCCTGGAGAAATAATTCCTTTTGATATAAAACCTGAATTCTTCAGCCGTGATGTACAGTTTGAGCTTGAGTGTCCAAATGATGACGTTGAATTCATACTAATAGGACCATCTGGTGAAGAGATAAAAGAAGCAGAGAACGGCTTGATTAATTTAAGTTTGATTGGAGAATGTCCAGAGGGAAAAACTTACAAGTTTGGATTATTCACAGAAAGCGGAGAAAAAGGTGTTTATGATTATACGATTAAATATAGATGGACTCAGAAAAAAGAAAAAGATGACGCAGATTATTTAACTGATGCAACTGAAGGTGCTGTTCTTGCAAGTATGCTTAATGCACCTATGCTTTACATTAACAAAGAAAGGCTTTCTGAGAATACAAAGGAAGCGCTTCTAAAACTTGGTGTAGAAAATATATACTTAGTTGATGTAGGCAGCCACATTGGAAAAGAAAACATGGAATATCTGGATTTTAATTATAATGTAGAAGTATGTGACGATCTTGAAGAGATATACGATGATATACGAGAGATTTCTGGTGGAAATGATGTAATATTTTCAACGATGGATCCTTGGACTGAGTGGGAAACAAGTGAAAAAATTAGAGAGCTTGGACCAGGTAATGAAACAAAGGCATCTCTTTTCTTAGGACCTGCTGCATATCTTGCGGCTCATCATGGAAGCCCTGTCTTAATAGTTGAGAATCATCCAGAGCTTAGCAGTTCTATCGTTTGGCATAATGAGCTTTGGCGCGAGAATCCAAATGGTTTTACTGAGCTTCCTGCTGTGGCTGAGATGTATCTTACAGGAAAAACTGTTTATGAATTCTTGGACTTGCATGGTTTTGATCATCAAGGCTGGGAGACAATAATTACTGTTGCAGGTCAATATGACATAGGTGCTTCTTGGGACAGAGTATTTGTAGGTAAAGCCACTAGCGGCAGATTTACTTTTTCACCTGTTGATTGTGCATATTGGATTCCAAGAGACATATTTTATCCAGCTCTTATATTTGAAAACCCTGCTATGAATCCTCGTGGAAATACGCTTATAAACGGTAGTGAAAGTACTAGAACTATTCTTGGTACACTCAAGGTTACAAAGCCATCTGGGCCTGAAACCTATAATTATCCCGTTCTTCATTCGTATGTTTCATCTTTTATTCACAGGTTCAACGAGCGTGCCAGCAAATACTGGGGTGCTCCTTATGAGTGTGCAGATGGAATAATTCCAGGTATAACTCATACTTTTGAGCCGATTGATGATGGTGTAAATCTTAAGTATACTGGTGAAGAAGGCTCATTTTGGCCTGATCTTACAGAATCAGAAAATGTACCATTTTATACTGGAAAAGGCGGATATGGAAACGTTTATTCAACTGCTTTTGACCCGATTATGGAGAATCTAAACTCTGGAGTACTTCTCTGGATGATGGGTTCACATGGTTGGTCAGGAACACATGGAGCATTTATTTTCCATGACCCAAATTTCCTTTTGAGAAAAGAAACAAACCCATGGCGTGGTTATGAGCCTTATCTAGGTTCTACTGAGGAGCCTGATACAATGACCACATCGATTCATGGTATAAACGCATGGCTTTTAGGCAATCCAACCGAGGAAGGTCTTGGCGGAAATGGTGTTATGAGACTTACATTTGATTTCTTCCCATCAAAAATGCCAATACGTGATCTTCTTGGAAAGATTTCAAGCCTGCCGGTTCTTTCATTCTTTACACCGGACTGGTTTGAAGATACACAGGATTATTATGATGGAATTGTAGGTTCTGCTCTTTTCAGCAAACTTGGAACAGTAGAATATGGTGGAATGGACGTAGATGAAAAACTTGAAAATATTCATTCATGTGGTCTTATAACCGCAGCTTGTCTTCCTGCTTATAAATATTTACATGTTTCAATGATTAGGCACGGATGCTCATACCAAGTAATGGACCCATGGGGTACAAGCTGGTATAGTAGTTTCTGGGAAGCAACTATTCCTCGTGATATAGTCCTTGGTGATACAGTAGGAGAAGCATATGTCAAAGGTATCAGCCATGTAGGCATTTTGTATCTCGGAGGAGCAGGACCCAATGGTGAAGAGCCACAATGGTGGTGGGATATAATGGAGAATGTTTGTTACTTCGGCGATCCCGATCTTCGCATGTATGTTCCAAGTACCAAATACAGTGATGATAACTACTGGGAAAAAGAAGATACAGCTGCTTTGTCATATAGCATGGATACAAACATAAATGGCCATATGCCATATGGTGCAACAGAATATCCAAACGAGAGAGAAGAAAAACCAGTATTTGACATGTTCATACTTGTAATTATTGCAGTAATACTTGTTGTAGTAATACTAGTCGCAGTGTTTGCAAAGAAACCAAAGAAAGCAAAAACATCTAAAAAAACCAAGAAATCCAAGCAAAAAAAGACTGCTAAGAAAAAGAAATCTAAAAAATAAATTTCTTTTTTTTATTTTTTTCTACCAAATTATTTATATTAATGCCCTTATTAGTTTTACTACCGGGGGTGCTTTGTGTAATTATTTTTAAAAATGACGTAGTCAATTGCATCCATTAGGGATAAGGGATGCAAAAGACTAGTCAAAACAAGATAGAATGGAAGAGGTATAAAGAAGTTAGTATTTCATGGGCAAACTATGATGCCCATAGACTCAACGAATGTAAACATGTTTTAGATTTAGAAGAATTATTTGTTGAACTAGATAGACCAGTTCAAAGAAGAGAATTCAAACTCTCACGCATGACTGTTCTTCTCCTGTTTAAAATAATGTTTGGCATATCCTATCGTGGAATTGCCAGTGCAACAAAAGACCTTAAGATATACAAAGCTCTCCAACTCAAAAGAGCACCATGTTATAAAACCATACAGAACACTATGGGTTATCTAACTGAAGATTTTTTCCTTAAAATCAACCAGATGCTTGTACCAAAATATACAAAACTAGCAGGAGTAGATAGCAGTGGGATGAAAACCCACTGCAAAGGAGCATGGGTACAAGTAAGATTCCGAAGATATTGCAAGAAAAAAGAATTCAAAAAACTTCATATCTTCGTGGATCTAATTTCAAAGAAGATTATCTACTGCATGATGACAGAAGGAACCAGTCATGATGCACAGTATCTTAAAAAGATGCTGAAGAAATCCAGTTGGATAAAAGTAGAAATCATTCTTGGTGATGGAGGATACGATTCCAAAGAGTGTTTTAACGAAATCACCAGATGTGGAGCTACCCCCGGTATAAAAGTAAGAAAAAACTCTGTTAAAAAATCAAGAGGAAGCATATCGAGGAAGAAAGCAGTTCTTGAACAGAAGGAAAACATGGAGCTGTGGAAGAAAAAAGTACATAGCACTATGCGTTGCATAGTTGAAGCAATATTCTCCGGAACCAAAAGACGGTTCGGAGAATCTTTCTTCAGTAAAATAGAACGATATAGAGAAATTGAGATGTGGTTGCGGACTATTTTGTGGAATGTTTTAATTTATCCGAGGTGAGAATTATTACACAAAGCAACCGGGGGATAAATTTTATAATGAAAATAAGTAAAGCAATTAGTATTTTAGCAATAGTTTTTTTCTTAAGCAGCTCTGCCGCATCTATTGGTTTTAAAACAAATGTAGATCTCGATCCTTTAGTCGATCTTGAAGTAACTGTTGATATCTTAAAGATCCGTTCTTTAGAGCATGATGATCCTCAGCTTGAATTAAGGGAAATCATTGATGTAAATTCCGATCCTGATTTTTATGTTAAAATAATTGTAAATGGCCAGATATTTACCAGCGATATTACTTGGAATACAAGATATATTTATGAAACGTTTTACTCTGTTACAGTAGATGTTCCTGACGATGAGCAAAATGTAGATGTTGTAATTCAGCTATGGGATGCAGCAGATGGATGGGATACAGAGGATAGATTATGTGATATAAGCCCTGATGAGGGTACGGATAATGAGTCATATGATGCAGAACTTGTTTATAACCTAAAAACAGGTCATTGGACGGGAGACAACAACTTAGGAGACGAGTCAGGATATGGACGACTAAATGGTTGTGATGATGGAACCATTTACAAAGCAGATCGTGATTGTGAATTATGGTTTGATATTTCTTTTAATGATTATGATTATGATGGAATTCCTTATGATATGGAGGTAAATAGCTATAATACCGATCCAGAAGTTGATGATTCAGAAACTGATTTTGACAATGACAATGTTTCAACCTATTGGGAGTTTAGATATGGATATGATCCAAAGTCTTATGATTCTCATGATACACTTGACCCAGAAGTCGATGGTATAACTAATTTGAATGAGTTTAGAACTTATCAGTGGTACTCCGATCCATTCACTCGTGATTTATTTGTAGAGCTTGATCAAATGGAAGAAGGACCCAATGGTGAGCTTTGTGTTTTTCCCAAAGATGCAAAGGAAATGCTTTATACAGCATATAATAGGCAGAATGTAGTTTATCATTTGGATGACGGCAGATGGGGCAATGAGTCGGGTTCAGGTTTTGTTCCTTTTGATTATTTAACTGGCTTTGTAGAGGTTTATGATATTCAAAACCAGTATTTTTATAACTCTTCACCTCAGCCTTGGAGAAAAGAAGTATTTCATTATGGAGTTCTTATCTGGGAGTTTGATGGAGCACCCGGTGTTGCTTTTAACAGGAATGCTTTTCAGATATCTGCACATCTTCTTGATTTAAAGGTAGCCGATCATGGTTTTGACCGTGATGTTGTTTATGCAAGTTGCTATATGCATGAGATGGGGCATAATCTAAATTTTAGACCAATTCCCGGTCATGGTAAATTTGGCTGGCTTTTAAGGATCTTTTTACCGCTTTATAAGAGCTGTATGAGTTATGGTATGATTTATCGTATGGTCGACTACTCAGACGGCTCACGTCCGCATATTGGCCCTCGAATTGGTGATTATAACGACTGGGAGCGTATGGATTTAACATATTTTCACAAAGCTTTGGAATAAAAGATATTTATTGGTATGTTTTAAAAAATATAGCAACATGAGGATTATTGTGCTATAAGTTTTATATAAATTTAAAAATAATATGTATTCTGAAGGCAGATTGTTTAATTTGCTTGGGGGAATCATATTTGGCTAAATTTATAACTTTGAACAAAAAGAGTCTTACTATTTTATCTGTATTTTTGATTGTAATCGTAATACTTGTCTCTTCTATAGCATACACCGTGCTTTATGCAGAAAAAGAAGTAGTTGAAGAAGAGGATATCAAAAAAGAAATAGATGATCGTATAAGCCCTTATGTAGAGCAGGCCTTATTTGTTGAGATTAAAAGGATAAGGGCTAAGGGAATAATCGAGCAGATGACCAACAGTGGCCCTTTGTTAAAAAAAGTAAATGATTTAAGCTTAAATGACAAGGGATGGCTTCCAACTATAAGCAAACTTACCGGATCTCAAGTCAATGGTCTGGCTCTTACAGCACAAATCAAGGGTATGCTACCGGGTAGAGGCTGGGATGAAAAACCTAGTTTTACTTATGGCGGAAAAATAGACGGTTTTGAGTGGAAACCTAGTAAACGAAAATTTACAGCATGGGATACAGGTTATATTTTTAATGAGTTTTACAAAGTAGTAGACAAAGAAAAAGAAACCTCCGACATAGAAATAAGAGTGCTTAGTGGAAAAAATAATGAAGAGGTAGTTGAAAGCTTCAAAGTTAGATACGATTATCGTCTTGGCTCTTGGACAGGTGATGATTATCTACATGATATTGATGGATATGGCCATTATGATGGTGAGAAGTATCAAGTATGGTTTGATATTCGTCAAACAGATTATGATAAAGATGGCATTCCTTTCTGGACAGAGGTAAATGTTCTTGGTACAGATCCAAAAATAGATGATAGAGGCACTGATCATGATAATGATAACTGCTCAACTGTATGGGAATGGAAATGGGGTTATGATCCTTTTACACCAGACAATCATACTGTTTTAGACCCAGATGGTGATGGTCTTCAAAATGTTAAAGAAGAATACATGAGCAAATGGCTTGCAAATCCTAATTATCCTGAAATATACATAGAGGTTGATTATTCAGCAGATGCACCAGATGAAACATTGATTGGTGATTATACTATAGAACGGAAAAAAGGAAATATTTTGCCGATTAAAAGACCCAAGATTGAAAAAGCATTGCTTAAAGGCCAAGAATTTGTGTTCTGGGAGGAATCCCAACAAATGCTTATAGAGCTGTTCAATGAGCATGCTATATCTGTTCATATCGACGATGGATGCATGGGCGAGGGAGGAGAAAAACTAGATGATCTTATCGGTGGCCCTGGCGTTTCTCCTGAAGATTGTAGTATTTCTGAGTATTACAAAAAAGATTTTTCAGATGAGCGAAAAGGAATCTTCCGCTACATGATTGTTACTCTTGGTGGAGGATATATTTATAACATGGATTACGGGGGAAGATATGATACCATAGTAGTCCAGCAATCAGACAGATTCTATAAAGGAGTTGGTGGTAATGCTGTGACTCCTAGAGCAAAACGTGTAGCACAAGCTGTGTCTGTTCTTCATGAGCTTGGACATAGTTGTGGTTTTGGTTATCTGCACTCTGGTGGTGTTGATAACATGTCTGCTGAAGCTTACAGGGAATGGTATGATTACAAGAGTGTTATGAGTTACTTTTGGTACGGCTGTAGATATTTTGATTATTCAGACGGCACTCACGGTCCAAACGACATGGATGACTGGGGCAATATAGATGTTGGTTTCTTTCAAAGAGCTCCAATACAATATGATCTCGAAGGAATCAGTTTTGACAACACGGCTCCTCCATTCTATCGTGGAAAACGTGATTAAATAATCTTAATTTATCTACAGCCTACCCCCAGACTATAATTTAGAATAGTGTGGAGTAATTATTCAATCTAGTTGTTAATTTCTAAAAAGGTAGGGTTAAAAAAAAATAAAAAAAAGAGAGAATTTTAAAATCCTGGTGTTTCTCCACCATCGTTATTTCCAAAGATAATTTGCCAGATTAACCAAATTAGATATATGGGGTAAAATATTGATATTAAAATCCATATTATTATTACTAGATTGCCAAGGAGATTATATAACCAATCTGGCATATCATTAGAGTCATAATCTGGTAATTGATCGTTAATCTGGTTTACTTCTAATTGATATTCTGAGGCTAAAATATTTTCTATTTGTATGTATTCTTTGTTTTCATTTAATACACTTGAAAGTTGTTCAAGACCTAACATTATTTCCTCATCTGAAGTAGCAGTCTGCATGTTTCTTAAAATATAGTTTACCTGTTTGTTATTTGCAAGAGAATTTAATAAAACGCTAAATTCTACATCTTTTGAAAGTTTTAAATTTAGAGATTCTAAAGACTGTACTAATTGTTCTTGTTTATATTCAACTGCATCTATTGTGGTTTTTTCTTGTACAGGTCTTGCCATCGTAGGTGTCATCAGCATCAAAATACTTGCGAAAACAGCAAAAGTTGTTATCAAAATTTTTGTTTTTTTCATATTTTTTGTCACCTTTAAATTTAATATTTTCATAAAACGTACCCTATAGGCAAGTATTTAAATTTTATAGCACAAAAAACCAAAAACAGATAGTAATCTGGAAAAAATTAGATAAAATGTAAAAAAAGAAAAAAAGAGAGATTTATGGTTCAACAGGTATATCTCCAGATAGTACTAGTAGTATAAATCCTAGTAAGACAGATGCTGCAGCGGCAAGTTCAATTATTATTGATAAATCTAATAGACCATTGCCTAGAGCTATCCAAAAAGCTCCAGTTAAACCAAGAGATTGTAGAATACTTGCAGGAAGCATACACAGTAAAGCAAATGCAAATATGTATTGCCATAAAAATATCAATCCTACTCCAAGCAGTAATAAAAAACCACCGATATCTCCTAGACTTAGACCTAAATTTTGCAGCAAATCTTCAAGGTTCAACCAGTCGTCATAGTTTGGATCGTCTGGCGATATCCATCCTTCACCAGGTACATAGATATCTCCATCCATATTTCTCATGAAGCCTGCCCATTGTGCTTCTGTTTGTCCCCATATCTCTTCATAGTTATTATCTCCCCCAATAACTGTGTGTTGATCTGTGCTTAGTGTTATGCATCCTGAGCTGCTCATCGTGGAATCAATACCACCTATTTCAACTGAGCTACCTGTAAGTTGGGTTGTTCCACTAGTTGATGTTACAGGATAAATAGCTCCAGCAAGCGGTATTGCTCCGCATATCTCAAAATCTTCTGATTCAGAATTGTCTTCATTGTATTGCTCTAACAGTTTTGAGAGTTCATCACTTTGTGCACTTATGCTTGAAATGTCCTCTGAGTATGAGGATGTATAATATTCTTTCAAACTTTTATAAGCTGGTTTTTCTGAGAGAACATCGATATAGTTTGTTAAAAGTGTGAGTTGTTGATCTGGATTATTTGTTCTTTCCATCATACTTTTTATATATTTTAGTTCTCTATCGTTTTCAAGCTCTGAAGATAGTCTAGCAATTTCACGATCGCCTTCAATCTTTGTAACAAAACTTTCTAATGAATCTGTTAGTTCATTTTGTTGTTGTTCTATTGAGTCAATAGTCACTTTTTCTTGTACGGGCCCTGCCATACTTGTGGTCATCAGCATCATTAGGCTTGCGAAAACAGCAAAAGCTGTTAACAAAATTTTTGTCTTTTTCATACCAATCATTTTTATATCACATTTAATATAAAAGATTTATGAGATATATAAGTTTTATAGTTAGATCGTCTAATTTAGAAAAAAATAAAAAAAGAGAAAAGTGTTTTTACAAAAGAAAGCTGACATGATTGAATCTTGTTGTTTATACCAACATTTTATTCTAACTCTTATTTGATAGAAAAATTGTTTTTTATATCAAGAAAATACTCAATCCATGCAGCTTTTACACTTGGTATTTTTTCATTCTCGATATATTTCTGTAGAATATCTCTTAATTTTTTTGTAGTAGCCATTTGTTTTAGTTGCTCTGTAGTAATTACAGTTGTTTTTGCTTTGTTTTGTTTAATTTTCTGCTTCATGATATCTTCCCTTTTTCCCCATTATCTTTAAATTTCCAGCTATAACCTGGATATCTCATTGAGCGGAATGCATACAAAAAATCGTTAAAATCCTTTAGATTTTTAAATCGAAGGACTCTTACTACGTCTCCTGTTTTTTCATGAAATAATTCTATTGACTTTTTAAATTTATCGTTAGTTTTACTCATATTATACCTTATTTTGATGTTTGATAGCGCGTTTTTTTATTCTTAATACAAAGAAAAATAATTAGCCATTCCCCTTGAAAGGTTTTAATTTATACTCCTTTTTTTCAAATGGCTGATTATAATATTATGTATTGGCTAATTTTTTAACCTTTGTTGCTTGTGGTCCACGCTCAGATTTGCTTATTTCGTATTCAACTTGATCGTTTTCATCTAATGTTGTTTCTGAAGGTAAATCATTTCTATGTACAAAGATATCTTTGCCATCTTCACCTTGGATGAATCCGTATCCTTTTCGATCATTGAACCATTTTACTGTTCCTTTCATATATTTGTCACCTCCTCAGATTATTGAGTCTCTGATGAGTAAAAGATTAAAAAAATAAAAATCTCAAAAAAAAATCTTAATAGTGAAATTGTAGAACTTTTATCTTTATTCTTTTCTAATACCATGCACACTGTTTGTGTTTATATACTTATGTATCAGCAATGCAGAGTTATAAAAAAAGTGATTACTCAATATAGTTGTTAGTTTCTAAAAGGTTTAAAAAAAAGAGAAATTGGATGTTTTAAATTATTTATATTGTGATTTTAACTTCACCGTGTACAGAATTACCCTCTGGAGCTACTATCTGGAAGTTCGTAAGAATCTTCATCACAAAAAGTGTGATATTGATATAGTGGTAAATACAGAGAGCCTTTGATATTTTAAAGCAAAGAAGTTTCTTATAAAAAAATTTGATCTATTTTTTCTTTTAAATCAGCTATAAATATTTTCCAATTCGGTCGAAGATTCTTTGGAATAAAATGATTCGTTGAATTTCCTATATATTTTGAATTTGATTCCATGTCACTAATTTTTTTTTCAAGTTTTTTAAAAAAATCTATTTGATTAAGATCAATATGGTAATGATTGAATAGGCTTGTAAGTGAATTGTAGATTTCTTTTTTTCTAAATTCTAAATCAAGTCCATAGTAAAGATCATAGATGTCTTTTCCTTCAGTTCGCCTGTATAATGCTATTAGTTTTTGTGATAGAAGTTCCTCAAAACTATATACATTAAAATTTGTTGCGTCAGTAGGTAGATATTGCGACTGTAAAAGTATTTTTTGATATTTGCCAATTTTCTCTTTTTTACTTAAGTAAAATTTCACTTGAACTCTATCTTTTTCCTCAATTTGATTTGTATATATACAGTCAAAACGTATTGTTCTATGTAGGATTCTTGGTTTATCAATTTTAAAGTCAACTATTTTTTTCATATTTTTTTTGATATTTTTTATTTTTTCATTTAGAGATATTTTTTTTATATAATCTAGATCGATATCCTCTGAGAATCTTCCCTTTTTTTCTTGATATAAATATCCTCTATTAAGAGCAGTACCGCCTTTTAAAACAATATTTTTATCAGGAAAAATTTCGTTTAATTGTTTTAAAAGATTTGACAATCTTTGTTCCTTGGAAAGATATTTTATTCCTAGACCTGTTTTTACTGCTTGGAGTTTTAACATATCTATATCTATCATTTTTTAACCCTCTGAAAAAAGTTCTTTTTTTCCAATATTATCAATTAGCTTCCATTGTTTTATGTAATTGCCTTTTGATTCTTTTGAAGGAAGGAGTTTTGTTTTGTTACCTATATGTGTTCTAAATTTATTTAAAAGGTATTTGGGTGGGTTTATTATCTTGTTTTCTATGAGTAGTTCTATTATATAACCTGTTCTTTGAAATAATGAATCTGATGCATATTTTTCGAAATAATAAAGAAATTTTTGCCATTCTATTTGTGGTTTGTTTGTAAATGCGTTTATGATTTTTTTGTAACCACCAGCATATTGTGGTTTGTAAAAACAATCAAAGAATGTTTTTTCAATTGTTGAGGTGTAAACATCTTTGTAAAATGTTGATCCTGTTGCTTTTTTTCCCATTGATATTGTTTTGAATAGGTAGTTTCCAATTTCAGTTTCTTTTGATTTATTTTTTGTTACTATAAAAATTGTAAAGGGTTCATAGCTAGTTAAATCATATAATCTCAAAGCAGATGAAAAACCGAGATATCCTTTATTTATGTATGGTGCTATTTTGAATGGGTTTGTAATTGTTGGTTTTTTTGATGGTTTTTCATTTACTAGATATGATCCTTTTTTTATCTTGTAAAGATATCCTTTTGAAATTAGGTTATGACATATCTTGTTTATTTTTTGTGATGAGTATTTTGGAAATATCTCTTTTATAAATGAATTGTCTATAACCTCAGTTTTTTTTATTTCTTGTATAAGTATTTGTTCTTCATGGGATAGGTAGTTTTTTTTATCCATATAATTCCTTATATGGGAATTATCTATATAAAAATTTCCAAAAATATTATTTTTTTATTAACTCAGGATGCATATGCTAAGATTATTACTCCTATGATTATTCCTATTATTAGTCTTAAACTATCTAAATATGCTATATTATATGTTCTTTACAAACATATAAAAACGAATTTAGCAACTCTCTAAAAATTGCGGAAACATTCTCCCAAAAAGATGTAGAAGAGTACCTTGATGATATAGACTTCTTTGCATTGGCATCAAAAGAAAGATGCTCTATCTGGTCAAATGATACGCTATTTAAGAAACAATCCATTATAACTGTATTTAACACTACTGAATTGGCAAAATATTTCAGGTTAAAAAAATTATAAGTTTTTAATTTTTAAATAAGTTTTAAAAAAAAAGAGAGAGATTTATGGTTCAACAGGTATATCTCCAGATAGTACTAGTAGTATAAATCCTAGTAAGACAGATGCTGCAGCGGCAAGTTCAATTATTATTGATAAATCTAATAGACCATTGCCTAGAGCTATCCAAAAAGCTCCAGTTAAACCAAGAGATTGTAGAATACTTGCAGGAAGCATACACAGTAAAGCAAATGCAAATATGTATTGCCATAAAAATATCAATCCTACTCCAAGCAGTAATAAAAAACCACCGATATCTCCTAGACTTAGACCTAAATTTTGCAGCAAATCTTCAAGGTTCAACCAGTCATCATAGTTTGGATCATCTGGTGATATCCATCCTTCACCAGGTACATAGATATCTCCATCCATGTTTCTCATGAAGCCTGCCCATTGTGCTTCTGTTTGTCCCCATAGGTTTTCTTCATCTCCTTTTAGCGGGTAGTCTAGTAGTCCGTCGAAGTTGTTTCCTAGGTCATCGTATTCTATGAAGTCATCGTTTTGTTCTATTTCATCTCCTGGTATGTATCCGAATTGGTCGTTTTCTTCGAATACTGTTTCTAGCCCTGAGTCTTTTGTGGTTGTTGTGCTATCTTCTGTTGGTATGCCGTCGTCTGAGCTGCTACTGCTTGTGGGTATTACTCCTACTGGTATGAGTAGTGGTTCTATGTTTTCTTCGGTGGTTGTTTCTTGTTGGTTGTAATAACTTTGCATATCTTTTGCTAGACTGTCTGTTTGTGCACTGATTGAGCTTAGGTCAGTTGCGTATTGTGTAGTTATGTATTTTTCTAGTTGTTTGTATGCTTCTTTGTTTTGCATTGCATCTAGGTATGTTGCTGCGTTTGCTATTTTTTCTTCAGGGTTTGCTGTTGTGTCTATGTTTGTGGTTATTTGTGTTAGCTCTCTGTCGTTTTCTAGCTCTGTTGTTAGTCTTTTTATTTCCCGGTCATTTTCTAATCTGCTAAATAGGTCTGTTATTTCGTTTATTATTTGTTCTTGTTGTTGTTCTATTGAGTTTAGTATTGTGTTTTCTTGTATGGGTCTTGCCATTGTGGGTGTCATCAGCATCAAAAGGCTTGCGAAAACAGCAAAGGCTATTAACACATATTTTGTTCTTTTCATATCATATCACCTATTATTATATTGGACTCAGCATAATATATTGCATATATATATTTTATTTGGATTTAATCGAACAGAAAAATAATGCTAATAGAAAAAAAGAGAGATTACAACAAAATAGAAAGTGAAAAGCATAATTGTAACATAATATATTTATCCTATAACATCTAGTTTAGTTTTCTATTATGAAATCATGTGGCAGATTTTTGGCAAAGATAAAAAATTTAATATACATCAACATCTTTACATTAATATACGTAAAGTGGTGTAAATATGGTAAAGGTTACATTATCTATTCCAAAAGAATTAAAAGATAAATTAGAAAGATATCCTGAACTCAGCTGGTCTGAAATATTAAGGAGAGGGATAAAAGAAAAAATCAAAAAACTAAAGAAATTTGAAGAACTTCAAGGGGAGTTATAAATGGTAAGCATAACAATATCACTAGATGAAAAATCTAGAAAAGAAATGCAAAAGTTTTCATGGGTTAATTGGTCTGAAGTAGCAAGGAATATACTACTTGAAAGGCTTAAGAAACAAGAAAAATTGGAAAAACTGAAATCATTATTAGAAAATAGCGAACTTTCCGAAGAAGATATCATAGAACTTTCAAAAAAAGCTCGTAAAGGCAGATTTAAGGAACTGGAGAAAAAAGGATTGGTATAATTGAAGCTTGTTGTTGATACAAACATTTTATTCTCATTTTTTAAGAAAGAATCATTCACTAGAAAACTTATTATTGATAGTTCCATGGAATTGATTTCTCCAGAGCTTGCACTAAAAGAACTACAGAAATATTCTAAAGAGCTACTGATCAAATCAAAAATAACCAAAGAAGATTTTGATTACACGCTCTTACTGTTAAAAGAGCATGTCAAGTTTGTTTCATTGCAAACATATAAAAACGAATTTAGCAGCTCTTTAAAAATTGCAGAGACATTCTCACAAAAAGATGTAGAAGAATACCTTGACGATATAGACTTCTTTGCATTGGCATCAAAAGAAAGATGCCACATCTGGTCAAATGATACACTATTTAAGAAACAATCCATTATAACTGTATTTAACACTACTGAGTTGGTTAAACATTTCAGATTAAAAAAACTATAATTAGTTAATTTTTAAAAGTTTTATTTTAAAAAAGGTTTATTAAGAAAGGATATTGATATTACTCGATAG
>CAZQXW010000006.1:0-67826 GCA_964597365.1 uncultured Thermoplasmatales archaeon
ATATAAAAACTACAAGAAACTTTGATATATCAGATTATAACAAGAATCAAATTGTCAATTGGATCCTTGATGGTTTTTACAGCACACTTGATTCTGAAGAAAGAAACAATATTGAAACAGAGATCCAAAGACGTATTCATAGAACAGTTATCCATAAAATATCTGTAGAAGACGGTTCGATAGAATATCTCTGTAATGGTACAGTTCCCGGTAGAGCTCTAAATCAGTTCTCAATGGATGAGCACAATGGATTTTTCAGAATAGCAACACAAATAGATGGCTGGTGGAACAGCAATATCAAAAAATCTACAAACGTTTATATTTTAGATGAGAACCTTGACAGAGTCTCAGAAGTAGAAAACATAGCTCCTGGTGAAAATATGCATTCTGCAAGATTTATGGGAAACAGAGCATATCTTGTAACATTCAAAAATATAGACCCCTTCTTCGTACTCGACTTATCCGACCCAGAAAACCCAGAGATATTAGGAGAGCTAAAAATACCAGGTTACTCAGATTACCTGCACCCATATGACGAAACACATATAATTGGTATCGGAAAAGACTCAGATGAAACAATTGATGCAGATAAAATTCACAGTGAAGATGCAGTGTATTATACAGCAATACTTGGTGTGAAAATAGCATTATTTGATGTAAGCGATCCAGAAAACCCGCAAGAAGTTTCCAAAGTAACAATCGGAGATAGAGGTACCAGTACTGAAGTACTCAATAACCATAAAGCGCTGTTATTTGACAGAGAAAAAGAACTATTGGTATTACCAATAAATCTTTATGAATCCAAGGAAGACAGTCGAAGTTGGGGTAAATTTTCTTTCCAAGGTGCATATGTATACAAGCTTTCAATAGAAGATGGTTTTGATTACCAAGGGAGAATAACACATAAAGATCATGAAGAAAACCCTCAAGAAGAATACTATTCTTGGTATAGATATTCATCATACAATGTTGAGCGTTCTTTGTTCATTGGAGACGTACTATACACGATATCTGATAGTATGATAAAGATGAATAGTTTAGATGATCTCAGTGAAATAAACAGCGTAGAGCTAAATTAAAACCCTCCACCCAAGCTTGGAAGAGAGGAGACTCTTGCATTTCCATCCACTTTCTCCCTCTATTCCCCGTTTCCTTTCTTCCAAATAATATTCTTTTCACCGATATAGTTTTATAAGCCTTACTGATACGGCTCTAACGGCAGTAAAAAGTTTTTGTTAAAAGGGGTAAATCGTATGAATATTAGTCCAGAAAAAGTACACGAAACGCTTGGAAAATACATGCTTGTAGACGGTTTTGACTTTGTTTTTGATATTAAAAAAAGCAAAGGCTGTCAGATTTACGACTCAAAGAATGATAAATATTTGCTTGATTGCTTTTCTTTTTTTGCATCAGCGCCAATTGGTGCTAATCATCCCAAATTATACAACGAAGAATTTATTAAAAAAATAGGAGAAATTGCGATAAACAAGCCAACAAACTCAGATATTTATACAACTGAGATGGCAGAGTTTGTAGATACCTTTACAAAAGAAGCAGCCCCAGATTATTTCAAACACTTATTTTTTATAAGCGGTGGGGCACTTGCAATTGAAAATGCCATAAAAACCTCTTTTGACTGGAAGATAAGAAAAAATTTTGAAAAAGGCAAAAAAGAAGAACTTGGAACGCAAGTAATTCATTTCAAAGAAGCATTTCATGGAAGAACTGGTTATACTCTTTCAATGACAAATACTTTTAAC
This sequence comes from uncultured Thermoplasmatales archaeon, assembly GCA_964597365.1. GTDB lineage: Archaea > Thermoplasmatota > E2 > DHVEG-1 > DHVEG-1 > CAZKUB01. The sequence continues at coordinate 1,761 of CAZQXW010000006.1, forward strand.
CGTGATAAAACAAAATATTTTACACAATTTTCTTGGCCTAGAATTACAAACCCAAAAATTACATTTCCATTGAATTCTGAAAATACTTCCAAAGTTGAAAACTTAGAAAAAAAAGCAGTAGATGAAATCGAAAAAGCAGTAGATGAAAACCCTGATGACATCGCAGCGCTTATCATAGAACCTATTCAAGGCGAAGGTGGAGATAATCATTTTAGAAAAGAGTTTTTTGAAAAACTCAGAGCTCTTTGTGATGAGCATGAGATTATGTTTATATTAGATGAAGTACAATCAGGTGTTGGTCTCACTGGAAAGATGTGGGCTCATGAGCATTTTGGAATAGAGCCGGATATACTTGCTTTTGGTAAAAAAACACAGGTATGCGGCATAATGGTAGGCTCACGTGTTGATGAAATAAAAGATAATGTTTTCAGTGTTTCAAGCAGATTAAATTCTACTTGGGGTGGAAACCTAGTAGACATGGTTAGATGCCAGAAATACTTGGAAGTAATAAAAGAAGAAAACCTCATTAGAAATGCAGAGGTTCAAGGAAAAAGACTTCTTGCAGGACTAGTTGATGCATCTGAAAAATATCCAGATATCGTTTCTAATGCTCGTGGTCTTGGTTTAATGTGTGCTTTTGATGCTCCTTCTGCTGAGAAAAGAGACTTGTTGAAAAATGAATTATATTCGAAGGGTTTAGTTGTAGTTGGATGTGGTGAAAAAACTATTAGATATCGTCCACCATTAGTCATATCTGAAGAAGAAATAGACAAGTCTTTAGAGATTTTAGATGATGTTTTAAAAAACTTCTAATTTTTCTTTTTTTTATATAATCTATATATCATTTATTTTTGATATTACAAAAGATTTATAAACAAGCAAATATATAATTACTAATATAATTAGTAGATTTAAAAACTAGGTGAAAAATATGAAATATAAAAAATATTTAGCAATAACGCTAGTAGTTTTTCTTATTGGGGCAGGACTAAGCAGCACTGCATATGCAGGAATTTTTATGAGCAGTTCTAGGCCAAATGCAGATGTCTCTGATGAAGGAGTTATGAGTCTTGTAAGCAAAGATGAAAGACATGGTGACGTTTACATAATAGATGATTGTGAAAGTGGAACAGAATTTGCAGGAAGAGTATACAAAAGATATTATCCTCTTAACATGAATAGTTTTAAAGAATTCAAAGAAGATGGCCTAAGAGTAGAATTTACAGGCGAAGTCTCCATAGGAGGCATTCTAAGCTTTGTAGGAATTAGATCTCTATTTAGATATGGCGCTTTACCAATTGTTCTAAGAGAGATTGAAGCTGTTGGAGAGGCACCAGATATTGAGCCTGAACCTGAGCCAGAGCCTGAAGATGAAATAGATATTGCTTTTGATATACAAATAAAGGATAGTTTCGAAGAAAATGATCCGATTGCAGTGGATGCAGAATTAACAAATAACGGAGAAGAAGATGTTCAAGTATGTGAAATGGCTTTGGAACTTAGAACACTTAATTTTATGATAAAGACTCCAGAGTCAAAAATACTTATGTTTAACAAAAGCAGACATATAAGAGGAGTTCCAGAAATAGTCAAGATAAACTCAGGCGATACATATTATGTAACAGTCGAGGATATAACTGAACCTGGAATGTTTGTTGATGAGGATGGCAATGATTATACATTCGAAGCAGGAAATTATTTGATAGAAGGTATTTATGAATCGGTTAGTGTTCCTTCACCTTCAGCTGATGGACTGTTCTTTGAAGGCCAACTGACTTCACCAAGATATTCTTTTGTAATATCTGGTGATGAACCACAAAATGAAAACCATGAACCAACGGCAGATTTTACCTGTGAACCCGAAGTTCCTCTTACCGGTGAGACCGTATACTTTTTTGATCAATCAAGTGATCCTGATTTAGATGAACTTACATATGAATGGATTTTTGAAGAAGCTTTAGAAGCGGTCACTGATAAAAACCCAACTCATGTATACAAAGAACCTGGCATTTATACAGTATATTTAGAAGTCACAGACTCAAAAGGAGCAAGCGATCGAACATCAAAAGAAGTTCGTGTTAGAAAAGCAGATGAAGAGGATCCAGAAGAAAGAGAAGCAAGGATATATGGCAGGGTAAGAGAAGATCCAGAGATTCCTGTAACACAATTTATACCTGTAGAGGGTGCATTAGTTACAGCATATGACAACTCAATTGACGCGTTAACACCTGAGAAAGTTTACGAGACTGAGACAGATAACAGGGGATCATATGAACTACTTGTAGAAGAGGGAAAATATTTGATTGTAGTAACAAAAGAAGGCTATGAGGAAGCAACAAAGCCTGTAGAAGTAAAAGTAGGAGAAGAAAAAATGGTTAACTTTGCATTAAAAAGGATAACCTTAGAGCCTGATTTTGAAATAGATTTAAAGGAACATAGTTTCAAAGTTGGAGAACCAATACATGTCGCTGTTACTATGACAAACAACAATGAACAAAGCTTGAAGGTACAAGAAATGGGATTAGAGCTTGGAACTCTTGATTTAATCGTAGAAACACCTAATAACGGAAAGATACACTACATTGGCTCAACTGTAAAAATGTATCCGCCTGTAATTGAATTAAAACCAGGTGAAAGCAGCATGGTTATAGTCGATTTAACACAAGTAGAGCTAGGCAAAGACAAAGTTTCAGTAAAACTTGATGATTTAGGTAGATACTCAGTTACAGCTGAATATAAAAGTATGGATCATGCTGGACTAGATCAAGATGTCTGGCGAGGAGAACTAAGTTCTCAAACAGAATACTTTGTAATAGAGGGATAAAAACAATAAATCTATTCTTTTATTTTTCTTATTTTTATATTTAAGCCTTACAATTCTATTTATTGACAAAAATTCATAACATTTAATACAGTTTAGTTAAAAACGTAGAGTTTATATAATAAATTATATATATTAGAATGAATAAACATATTAATGGAAAAAACTATTCATTAATATAAAACTAGAATATCTACTTAGTAGATGATATATAAGTGAGGGCATATGTTTAATAAGATATCCAAGTCAAAAAAAGCCTTTAGCAAATCTATTTGTATACTGATTGTTTTTATGATGCTTTTTGCGGTTTTCTCAACTGTTACTGCAGGAACTATTTTTAACAAAAACAATAAAAATACAAAAAACGATGAAACAAAAATAAAGACTTTTACTACTTTTTTAGAAGAAAAATATAGTAAGGTATATGAAAAATTTGAAACTTTTTCTGAAAAAATAAAACAAAGAATAAAGGATATTGATAGACCATGTGAGGATGTTTTAACTGAATCTACAAACATTGCAAAGACTAATAGTTTAATTTCTCCACTTGATTTTTATACAAACTATGATGGTGTTGAACAAACATCTACCTTAAGATTTTTTAGAGAAACAAAAATAGATGTAGATGGAGATTCAAAAAATGATATCGCTGCAACTCTAAGGCTTTATCCTGGAATAGTGAAGCCTCTTGCTCTTTCAATAAATTATAAACTATCAATTAGACAACTCTCAGGTTTCGACGATCTAGATCCTGATGCATATTTTAAGGTAACATCAAAACTTACTTTTCCAGGGCTTTTATCTAGAACTTTAACAGGTGACGCGCTTGAATATGGATACGAGTCACCGGAAGGAGAGACAATCCCTGAGAAATGTGATGTAACATACAAACTAGTGCCACATATATTTTCTATAAGAAAAAAACCTGACCATCAATTTGAAATAAATCCAGATTCAACTACCAGTGGATCTGCAAAATTAAACCTTGTGTTTTCTTATAAAGAAGCAGGTGATGGAGCAGAGATACTTTCAAAAGTATCATACGATCCAGTGGTTGACTCTGAAATAAAATTCAAAAGAAGTAAGGACAACGGCACTTTACTATTTGAATATGAAAGAGATGTCTCTTCTGAGACAAAAGCAGATTTATATCTTGCATATATACAAGGCGAAAACAAAACATATGCTTATGCACTTGACCTTCCTGATTATGTTGGTTTTTCATTAAAACTAGGCCGACAAGGCAAAGCAGAGTTTAGTACAGATTCAGCAATCGCAGAAATTGGTCTTTGTGATGATATTGACAATCCTAAAAACAAGGTATATTTCTCAGATATGTTCACAGTAGCACGTATCGAATGGTCACGTGATCCTTTCTTCTTATTTACAAATGGTAAGTTTAACGCTAGTGTTTATACTGAAGGTGCTGGTGTAAGCTTTAATGTTCATCTTGAAGGTGTATCTGGTGGTACTGCTGATTTTGGAATAAGTCCAGATGCAACTATTATCGATGCATCACTTGAGCTTGATTTGTCAGAGGGTTACTTTAGGATAAATAGAAACGAGTTTGACTTATTTGTTTCGTTTTCTGTATCAGTTCTAAACGAGTCTATAAGCAGTTTTCTTTCAACACTTGATGGCTCCTTTACTGTTGCCCGTCTAAGCGATGGTCCATTTGAGATTTACTTTGATGATTTGTTCGACGGAGATGTAGAAATCTATTTGTCAGGTAAATCCTTTGAGCTTTCTGATGTAGATATTACTGGTTTTTCAGAGTCGATTGGTGGAAACTTCTCAGTTTTAATGGATAGCTTTGTAAAAGATACAAATGGATTTGTAAGCATTATAGTTGATACTCAAAAAGAAGGAAATAACATATCTGGTACTTGTTTTGTTGAAATAGACCATGGTGCTGAAATAGAAAATCTCGATCTTAAATTTAACAATTTTGTATTTGCTCGTGATAGTATTAGCACAACACTTAGTATAACACGAGAATATAGTTTTTCAATTTCTGTATCAATTGTTGAATGGAATGTCTCAAGTGACCTTTCAAATGGCACAATTGTTGTTAGCGGTAACAGCTCTGCTATGTTTTCATTTAACTCGACTTATACAAATGGAAGTGAGATAGTAGGCCGTGTCCATGGTACAATTCAGCTTAAAACAACAAGTGATCTTTTCAATATTTCATGGGAGACAATAGATGGAAATCTAAGTCTCAACATTGATGGCGCAGTACTTTTAGGCCTTTCTGATTTTTATCTATGGGTAAAAGACAAAGTAGAAGTATCTATTCCAGAGATTTCTGTAAACTTTGAAATCAATACCATCGGACAAGAAGGAAAATTAATGATTTATCTTGATGATAATTTTGTTTCTGGAAGTATAAATATAGAAGATATTAACATAACCGATTTGTTTAATATAACACTTAAGGGTTCTATTGCAGTAACACTTGATGCAACTGCCTCAGGAACGATTGATATAAGCTGGAATGAATCAGGAATAACTGGAATTGATGGAGACTTTCAAGCAGATGCGACAGGTAGTATTGATATAACTGATTTTGAGTTTAACTACATGGGATTAGTAGATATATCAATGACTAGACTGTTTATAGATGGTGGATTAAATGTTAACTTCAGTAGTATTGAAAGCAACGTCTCACTTTATGCAGATGTTGATTTAACAGATATTGTAATTTCTGATTTGAGCGTTTATGCTTCTATTTCTAATCCTTTAGGAGTTAGTGCTGATATGGATATAACATTTGATGGCACGGGATTTATTAATATTTCTTATTTAAATGATACACTTGTTGCTAATGGAGCGATATATGGTGACTCAGATATTACCATTAACAGTCTCTGGTTTTTAGTCCCTGATTTGCTTATAGAAATAAATCTAGAATCTCTTTACATACAAGATTCAACTACTATTCTTTTCGATGTTGATATGTCAAAAGATGTACCTTTTATGTTACACCTCTTATCAGACAGTGAGGTTACAGCAGAAACAATATATCTTGGTTATCCTGGTGTGATACAGATATTCATATATGATTTTGTGGCAGGTGATCCAACAACTCCTGGTAACATTGGTATAGGATTCAATGGCGTGACTGTTCAGCCAGTTTTTGAATTAAATCAAAGCAGCTTTTTCATAGGAAATATGCAACTATTATTAGGTGCTGGTGGTTCTCCAATTCCACTTTATAATCTGTCTATAGAAGGAACAGCGCAAATAGAAGGATTTTTAGATATAGCTACTCTTTCTTATGTATATATCAAGGGTGAAATCATAGATGACACCATCATAACTTTAAAAAATATTGAAATGTCGCCTATTGGTTTATTTAATTTTTCTATAATCCTTGAACCTGGGATTCTTGATGTTGTTCTTACTCAAAATTTAGTTTCTCCTCCGATTCCTTTTGGAGATTTTTATTTGCATGGTTATAGTTCAGGATGGATAACTATTGATATAGATAGTTCTACTTTATCTTCACTTATAGGAACTACAGAATTGATAAAAGTGATGGGGACTTTGGAATTAACAGGCGGTATTCATGAATCAGATGATGGAACATTGTCTGTTATTTTTGATGCAAAGGAAATAAACGCTGCTGCTATAATTGCAAATAAACTAAGAATTGCAGGTAAAATAAATGCTTTTGTTGAATTCAGCATAAATATTCAAAAGAGTGGCGATACAACAACATACTCAGACTTCTTTTTGAATATAAGTGGAGAAATCTCTGCAGTGATACAAATAAAAGCAAATGAAACAGATTGGATTCCAATATATCCATATCCATGTATGACCTCAGGTCAAGTTGTTATATTTAAACAAGCTCCAAGATTTATGTCTTCACCTCAGATTGTGACTGATTTTGAAATAAAGGTCCCAACAGATAATACGAGTTTTCCATTTGAAGTTTGGTATGCTCCACCTCTTGGAGAAGACAGTTCTAGCATTGGGCCTTTTACATATAACGTTTCATTTGGGGATGGAACGTATTATGAAGAAACCACAAATGATAACAGAATAGTTATTCCTTCTCATCGCTATTATTTGGGAGATTATGAAGCATCTGTGACTGTTACAACAGATGACTCTGCTATTGATCCAATTAATGATGATATATCATTTACTATAAATCAGAGTTTACCCACTTATATACAAATTTCAGATAGCGGTCCAACGCTTTTCACATACAATGATGTTGAAGGCGATGGAAGAATTCATACATGGTTTGAAGTTAGAAATAAAGATGATGATGATTATATTCTTGAATGGGAAGCTTTACTTGACTTTTTCTTATTAAATATAGAGGGATATGATCCAGATCCAATTTTTGAACCTTCTACTGGTGTTTTAGAAGCAGGAGAAAGTCAAAGAATAAATGCTTCATTTTATCCGCCAACAGATCACAAAGAAAATATTGGCTTATATGGAATATATCTAATTGTTAATAATACAAATTATGAATATTTTGAAAATGGAACGGAGGATAGCAGTTTTATAGTAGTTGATATAAAACAGAGCCTCTCTGTATATCCTTCTTCTACATTCTTGCCAAATCTAGATCCTGGTGAAGAATTTACTTCATCAATTTGGATTCATAACAATAAAAAAGAAGTTCTTAACTGGGCTATGACTGATTATCCAAATGATAACTATAGTTTTTTGTCTACAAGTGGTTCTATACCAGTTGGAGGTGGCACGGTTGTACACTTCACAGTAACTGCTCCTAATGAAAATGGTGTTGATTTGGGTGGAGATATCGAAATTACTGATCAGGATGACACACTCAATGTTGCATATTCAACTGTAAATGTTAAAACAAAAGGCCAGAGTAATTCCTCAGACAATGGCAATGTAACAGTAACCGAAGACCCATCAGGAAATGTAAGTATTGCAATAGGTGGCTCAAATGAGATACATCTCAATAACTTCCAGACTGATATAAATGGAGTGATTGCTGAGATTAATGGTCATTTCATTTTCGATACAAACGATTCATATGTCTACATAAACTTTACAAAAGATGACTTTAGTAATTTCTCAATAGATGGATCTGCAGAGTTCTCGGTAAACAACTTTAGATTCAAATATGGAGATGGAATCCTAGTTGAAGTAAGCAAATTAATTACTGGTGGAATAAACTGGAGAAAGGGTAGAAGTGGAAACCTAACAATTACTGTTGATGATACATTTACAGATATTGATATCAATGTAAGTATAAACTTTAATGAAAGTTCAAACTTCTCAATTACTGGTAACTTTGATATAGATGTTGACAGTGAAATGAATGGAACCATATGGTTTGACTGGGATTTTACTAATGGTATTTCTTCTGATAACCTAACTATTGGTGGAGATTTACTCGGTTATAAATACATGAATATAAACATTACAGATCTCTTGATTTCAATAAATAACTTTACATTTAGTACAGATAGAATATTCTTCAACAGAACCGTGAATATATCAGTTAATGAGACAGGCCTTCATATGGAGAGTGGAAGCATAATTGAACTTGGAGATATTTCCTTTGAATTTACCACAGGAGACTGGGAGATCAATACAGTTAATGCAGATATTATAATAGATGGTAGTGTAACATTTCAGTTTACACCTTGGGAAAGTGGTTGGATGTTTTGTATAAATACTACTTACTTTGAGATACATGCAGATTTGTTCTTACCAGATATCTCAGGTTTTGGCTTGCCTGATTTATTAAGCGGGGCTGTAAGCGGTAGTTTTGACTTAACCGTTACAGGAGGCTGGTGCGTAGGTCTTGAGTTAGGCTAAAAAATATTAAAACTTACGACAAAAATAATTACTTGTTTCTTTTTACTTAAATTATCGTATATTAACTATTTCTAAAACTGTTTTAAATAATAAGATATTTTTGATAACATTTATATAATAAATTATATATACTATTAATTACAAATATCTAAGTATAAATATATATTTAGCGCTAGATATTAGTATATAAAACCTGGGGAGCTTTTCATATGCAAAAAAATTTACGTAAAAAAAATGCCATTTTTAAACATAAAGATATAAAAACAAAACTGAGTATTTTTATTGTACTTATACTGTTTTGTTCTTCTTTTTCAGCTGTTGTAGCTGATAGTAGTCTAAATGATGAGGATAAATCAGGTTCTGATGATAGTTTAACTGATAATGATAACTCAAATCCTGATACATATGATATTTTGCTAACTTACACTTTTGATCCACCTGTTTATAGTGATGTTACTGTTACGGATATAGACTATAGTTTAAATAATTCAAACAGCTCCCTTATAGATGATAATGTTACAAAACCAAATAGTTCTGCTTTAAGGTTTACAAATTATACTTTTGGTAGACTAGAAATGGATGGTACTACTAATTTTAATATTCCTGGTGCACCCGTTCTTCCTATGAAACCTCTTCAGATTTTGATCCCTTATGGTTATACTATTGAAGATATTGTTGTAAAATATGACAATAACACAATGTCTGTCGATAATATTATTGAACCAGGTAAACAACCGATTTCTTTTAACGATATGGACTTTTCAACATTTGAATATGCTATTGATCCTGAATCTCCCCTCTCAATTTCTGAACAGTATCAAACAAAAGCGGAGCAATATAGTTCATCTGTTACTTTAGACGAAAGTATATATGAAGACTATGAAACATTTTATCCATACCAAGAATTAAGAACCGGTGGGGATGAACCCACTGTAAAAGAGACAATAGGTTATAAAGTTGTAACCTCACAGAAAAGCCGTGGCTATAATATCCTGGCTTTAAATTTGTATCCTGTAAGATACAGATCAACACAGGCAAAAGATCCAGATGGAAATATGGTAGATGATCCATATGGAAAATATTCAGGAAGATTCGGTAATCCCCCCGCTGAAATTTCTTATTCAACTTCTATGAGTGTTAAAATCTCAACAAAGCGATCTACTGATTATAATGATGAAACTTTCAGGGGATTGGAATCAGATAGAGAGTTAATAGTTGATAAATTAGAAAACCCGGAGTTAATTGAAACATATGACAATAAAGAGATTTCCTCTGAAACCATTCAGTCTTACCCTTATATAATTATTACTAGTAATGCTCTTAAAAACCATGATGATAGTTACAACTTTCAAAGACTTCTAAATTATAGAGAAGTGCAGGGGCTTTCTGGAAAAATTGTAACAATAGAAGAAATAGAAAATGATTTTGAGGGTGAGAATCGAGCTGAAAAAATTAGAAATTTTATTTCCTATGCATATAAGAACTGGCATACTGATTATGTACTTTTAGGTGGCGATGATGGGGTTATACCTGCTAAAGAATTGAATTCTAATAGTGTGAATGTTCCTTCTGATTTATACTACAGCTGTCTTGATGGTGATGGCCCTAGTGGATATGTCGATGATATAATGTCTGAAGTATATATCGGTCGTGCCCCTGTAGAAACCACAGCTGAAGTTTCAAATTTTGTTAGAAAAACTCTTTCTTATGAGGTATCTAGTGCTGATGATGGTGATGATTATCTAAACAATGCTCTTTGGAGTGGGGAATATTTGTGCGGTCCTCAAAGTCCTTTAGAGCCATATGGGGTTAATACATGGGGTAAGGACTATAAGGAAGAGACTGTTGGTGATGAAGGCCTTCCTGTGGGAGATACTGGTTTTAACCTTGAAACACTCTATGATAAGGATGTTTCTAGTGAGTATAGTGGTGGCTGGAATTCACTTGAGATGATCGATAAGATAAATAGTGGTGTTAATCTTGTCAGCCATGTTGGTCATGGTGCTGTTGAATCTGATTTGAAAATTGTATCCTCTTATGTTGATAGTATGACTAATTATAACGAAAACTTTTTTGTTTACTCTCAGAGTTGTCTATCTGGTCGTTTCACTGAGGATGATTGTTTTGCAGAAACACTTACTGTTAAAAATAATGCTGGTGCTTTTGCAGCCGTTATGAACACAGGTAATGGTTATGGTGTATCAGGCTCAACTAATGGTCCTTCCCAACAGTTTGACAAAAGCTTTTGGAAAACTGTTTTTGATGAAGAAAAAGCACCATTACTTGGTGCAGCTCATCAGATTTCTAAGGAAGATAACATTAATTTAATCGATTTTAGTAGAATGAGAGATGTTTATTATAGTTCTACTCTCTTTGGTGATCCTGCAGTAGGTATTAAAGGTACACCCGGTGAACAATCTGCCCCTTCTGAGGGGGATAATGTTCTACTTGGTACTAGTTCTACAAGTGAGAATAACGGTATGAATTCCCAGGAGGACGGTGATGAGCCTGTTGAGGATGATCCTAATACTTACAAGATTTATGTTGATCCAGAGTATGCTTCTTATGGTGCAAATACTAGTATTTCTTATAAACTTAAAAAAACAGATGGTGAAAGAGAATGGTCTTGGCAGATAATCGATCCTGATGGTATCACACAGGCAGATGATACTTTAGAATATTGGACTATTAGTTTTATTTCCTCGTTTAAACCAAGTAGTTACACCAGCTCTTATGTTGGCACATGGGAGATTAATTGTTCTGATGATTATGGTGGTTCAAAGAGTGTATTTTTAGAAGTAGTAGAGCCTGAAGATGAAAACACTACAGGTGTTGATATTGATGGTGATGGTGTCATCGGAGGTCTTGGTGAAGAAGATGATGATGTTGAGGATAGAATCAATTTTCCACCAGATAAACCTGAAATCGTGGCTCCTGCTGATGGAACTGGTGGTTATGATCCAAATTATACAGTTTGTAAACCTCTGCCGGAACCAAATCCTGGAAATGATTCGGCCTGCAGGCGAATGGCTGTTTCTGTACGAGTTTATGATTTAAATGATGATAATATGGATGTTTACTTCTATAATGAAGAAGATGATAGTCTAATCGGCGCGGTCTACGGTGTTACTAGTGGTAGTTTTGCATCTGTCGAATGGCTTGGCCTAGAGTATGGTGAGACATATAGTTGGTACGCAATCGCTGATGATTATAACTATCAGCCTGAATACAGATATGGTACTGTTTTTACTGCAGTATCTGACGTTGCTAGTTTTTCAACAATAGACAATAGTTCTGATTATGTTTCTCATTGGTGGAATAATAGTTGGGACTTTCGTAGGCCTATGTTTTTCTCACTTGGGAGCCATATACGTGATACGTATATCGTAGGTGGCTTTCCTGTAGATCCATTAACTGGAGAATATTTACCAGAAGTAAGTAATTGTAACTATCTTGGTGAGACTGGTGAGTTTAATTTTGAGTTAACAATTGACAAACTTCCAGGTATGAGAGATGATTTTAGGGATATTCGCTTTGTCTTATATGATGATGACGAAACAGAAGTGCATTACTGGATTAAAAGCTACAATGATACATGTGCTAAAATTCAGTTAAAACTTGTTGATTGTTTTGTTACAATGTATATGCCTCGTGCATGTGTTTGGATGTATTATGGTAATGATAATGCGGAGAATGTTAGTAGTTATGAATGGTTTTATACAGGTCTTGAGCGTGAATGGACAAAGACTGGTTTTTCAGAGTTCTCGCGAAATTCATTATGTAACCATGCTAGAGGCGGAGCTTATGCAACTCAGGTTGATGTGGATTCTGAAAACAACATTATAATTGTAGGATATAAAAGGTGTCCTTATGAGAGAGCTCCAAATAGTTGGGTTGTTATAAAATTAAACTCCGAAGGTGAACTTATATGGGAAAAACAAACTCCTAGTTTTCCAGTCGGATGGAGTCATGGTGGTGTTATTGGTGGTTCTGCTAGTGAACCTGATAGATCTTATATGCATTATCCACCAAAAGCATATCCTGCAGATATTGCAATCGACTCACAAGATAACATAATTATTGTAGGTGGAGAGCTTGACAGACCTTTAGTCTTTAAATATTCTTCAAATGGAAACCTTCTCTGGTATGATGGACTTAATCCAGTATCAGGTTATGAACCTGAGCTGGTTACGACTTCCGTTGCAGTTGACTCACAAGACAACATTATTGTTGCAGGCGGTCCTATTTATTCAACATTTGAAGGTGGTTTTGGTAACCAAAGAATGGGTCATATATCTGTATACAGCCCCGATGGTGAACTTATTACTCCTGGAGAAGATCCAAATTCATTACATGGAATTCAACTTTATGTAAATAATGGTTGGAATACTGACGATATTAGATATGTCTCAAGTATTTTTGATATTCAGCTTGACTCAGATGATAACATAATTATATCTGGTAGTTGTGAAGAACTTACATCAGGAATAGGTGCTACTTGGATAGATTCTGGTCTTCTTCTCAAACTTCGTGATTTTAAGGATGCCGGTCTTAAAACTTATAATCGCGACATTGGTGTTTTTTATAATGATACATGGCATGTTTCAGAGTTAAATCCATCAAGTGATTGGTATAACATGACTGGACTTGATGTTAGTGATATTTACGATATGTCTGCAAATATTTATGATTTGCGTAATGACTCTAATTGCTCAAGCGCACTGGATTTGCTCGATCTAATCTTATCTGAACCCGTGACTCTTAGGTATGGTATAAACGTTGTAAATGATGGTCTATTGCCTCTTGAAGATGTTGATATCCCATTGAATTTTGTATCTTATAATGGAAATTATGTATTTGATAATGTTTCAAATGTTCAATCTTCTTCATATTATATAGACAGTCAGCTTAATTTCACAGAGACTTACTGGTCAGACTATGATGAAGTTGATGCTAGGTTCATTGAAATAATGTATCAAATATTGTCATATAAGCCTCCTTCTAATTTTAGTATTAATATATCTAATCCTTCCCCTTATTGGTTAAATTATTTAGAAAATTTCGAATCAGATTATGATTTTGATTTTTCAGAATACTTCGATAGTATCTCCGATAGTGTTTTCTGGAGTAATTTTGAATATATAACTATTGATCTTATTATGAAAATGAGTCATAATGGTTTTCAATATATGGATCCACCAAACTTTAATATTCATCTTGACACTCTTGGTGTTGGTCAAACTGCAAGAATTAGTTTTTTTGTAAAATTAAATAATACTGTAGTAATGGAAATAATAAACGATCTTTATAGTGATGATTTATTAATCGAAGGTAATCCTTTCCATTTTAATAATGTGGGGATGAACCTTCCTTCAACACCACTTCTAACATACTATTTAGATGAAAATTTGAACAAATCCCTTGGCATAAAAATATTTAATTATGATGTCACTGCTAACTCTAGAAAAGGAAGCCTTTCAGTTTCAGATTATGGAGATATTCTTGTTTTAGAAAACATCCAAGATACTGGAGTGATGGATACGGTAGGTGAATATTTGCCTGAAGATCCATTACTTGATGGATTGATAGAGCATAGGGGTGGATGGGATTATGGTATAATTATTCCAGATCCGGTAACCGTGCAGCCTTACTGGAAGAAATATACGTATAGTGGTCTTTCAAGGATGTGGAAAAAAGAAAATATTAAAATCGGAGGTCAAAACACATCGGTTATTGAAGATATTGTAATTGATGGTAATGATATTATTGCAAATTATAATGGTCGAGGTGGTATAGGTGCAGGTACAGCAGATATAAATGGTGGAATCGCAACATTTAGCGTAGAATATGGTTCTCTTAAGTCATACAAGGCAGAAAATATTAGACCTGTTGCAATAATTGATCAAGCAATAGATGGAGAATCGCCTTATGCAAACTCAGATGGATGTGTAATAATTGATGCTGTCGGAGAATTATGCAACCTTTCTGCGTATGAAAGCTACGATCTTGATGGTCAACTAATTGAATATAGATGGTTTAAAGGATATGAAACTCAAGTAGATGCAGTCCATGCTGGTTATTATCCTTTTGTTACAATGGAAAAGATGTTTGCATCAGGAAAAACTGTTTCGTTTGATCCATTTTTGAATAATCCTAAAGGTTTTTCACTTCCTGACTACATCAGACTCGAGGTAGTAGATAATAGCGGTGAAGTAGATGGCATGGGAAACACAAGAGTGTCTTATCCTGCTGATTGGAGAGCTGTTAAATACAAAAAAGCTCTTAATTCCCCTAGTGTTGTTCGCCTTCATTTTATGCAAGCTATTGGGTTAATGCCATGGGGTGGAGATGGTTGGAATCCAGTCCAAGAATGGATTAGTGGAGACTTTGATGATAATGGTCAGTGGGTATCTGGACATTGGGCTTGCTTTTTGAAAGATACCAAGATTGAAATGGCTGATGGAACTCTAAAAAACATACAAGATATAAAAGTTGGTGATTCAGTACTTTCTTATGATGAAAATAGTTGCAAGTGGAAAAGTGGTGAAGTAACAGAAATATATCATCACAGCCCAGATGAGATGACTGATTATTACCTTGTTCTTAATGATGATCTTTGTATTACTCCGAATCATCCTATATTTGTTGATGGTGAATGGATTAATGCTGGGGAACTAGAATTAGGTGATATTTATGGTGGAAACCTAATAAGTTCTATAGAACGTGTGTACAGTCGCCAGCCAACCTATAACTTCGAGGTAGAGCCATATCATACATATGGTGTTTTCTGGGGAAACAGTAAAGAGCCTTCAGTTGCTCACAATCAAAAGGATATTTCAAGATCAATTATAGGTGGTGGTGGAGGCGGTGTCTCAGGTGGAGGTGGAGGTAATCATGACCCTCCTGATCCAGACCATGATGTATTTATAGCTATAAGGGAACGAGAACAATTAAGTTCAATTACTGATGAATCAGATCTTGAACCTACAACTGAGATTTATAAAGCAGGGACTTCTGAAACCATACAGTTTTTAGGTGTTTTATCTTCTAATATCCTTCCAGGTATGCCTGCTTCAAGTAATCCTTATCAAGCTCCTGGCATAATTAATGCTGATATTCTAGAAGCTGTTTGGGTATTTCAAGTTAGAGATAACAGAAGACTTTCTTTAGATGATATATCTTCGTCTAAACATAATATAACAGTTGAAAAGGGATTTGTTCAAATTACAACACCTCTTACTTTGGTCTCGTCACCTTTGAATCCAGATTATAGAAAATATATAACAAGTTGTGAAGTTGAATTTCTAAACAAAGGATTGTATGCTGTTGGGTTGAAATTTAGGTATAATGATTCCATAGAGGAAGACTATCTTATATTTTCTGAAGAAGCAGAAAACAATGCAGTTGTTAATTTGGCTAGATTAGGTATACTTGATGTTAAAACTGTAAGTATATCTGGGCCAAGTTTAAATCCACCTGTTGCCGATTCAGGATCACAGAGGATGTACAGTGTTACCCAGGAATTTAACAATAACGCAGCTAGCTTTTCCACTCCTCATGTATATAGAGGCGTTCTTGGTTCTAATGTGCATTTTGATGGTTCTAAAAGTTGTGATCTTGATGGATATCTAATGTCACCTCTGAAATGGGAGTGGGGTGATGGTACTGTTTCATACTATGATATATCTGGTGTAGATTATAATGTACTAAATAATGATATTTTACAAGAAGAAGATATTTCACTACCCGTTAATAATGCTCTTAAGGATTCTTTTCGTATTCTTGGCCCTATACATGAATATGAAACAGAAGGAAATTACAATGTTAATCTAACTGTTGTTGACAACCATGGACTTACTGATAGTTCACAGGCAAGTGTGATTATTGATGGATGGACTGGTGGTGGCTGGTCTTCTCCGCCTGGTGAACATGGCTATACTGGTCATCATCTTGAAATTGCTCCTGATGAAAGCTTGTATATTATAACTGATCAAAGAATCTCTGAAATAGATAAAGAATACAATGTAAACGATGCTGTTTTAGATCAACTATTTACAGATGGCACATATAGACATGGACAATATATTTGTGGTGGAACTACACTCGGTCGTGATGCATATGGTTTAGCTACCGATCAGGATGGGCCATTTAAATATGTATATGCAGTAGGGCATAGAAGTACGCCTGGAGAATGGGCCAATGTTGCTGGCTGGTGCCATGGTGGTGTATATCTAGTTAAGTATCACTATTATGATGTTGACAATAATATACAACTCAGGAGAAATGGTGATCATGAAAATATGACGCTAGGTCCTGTTTATACAAATAATCCTATCATTGATTTTGAATCAGATGAAATAAACTTAGGAGACTTTGAAAGAGACAAAATAATTACAGGTAGTTTTGAAATCTGGAACGGTGGTAACGCAACTCTTGATTATACATTATTAGAAGATTGTGATTGGTTAGAACTAGATACGACAAGCGGAAGTTCTACAGGAGAACATGACACCATCAACTTTGTAATAGATACATCTGGTCTTACTATTGGAAAACAAACCTGTGAGATAGTAATTGATTGTGACTATATACCAAAGACCATCAAAATATCTTTAAACATTGTTATACCCTGGTTAAAGATAAATCCTCAAGGACATCTCTTTGATGATGTACCAGCCGGAAGTCAAGTTTCAACAAGCTTTAATATATGGAACTGGTGGACAGGAACACTTGAATACAGTATATTTGAGGATTGTGACTGGCTTAGTGTTGACACAGTTTCTGGTAATTGTACTACTGAACATGATACAATAACTGTAAACGTAGATACAACAGGTCTTACACCTGGTTTTTACAGCTATGATATACAAATAAACTCAAACAGTCCAAATAGTGGTAAAGATTTCACTGTAACAGTTCAAGTAATAGATGCTGGTCTATCTGTTGATCCGTTAGGCTTTGATTTTGGCAACAAAGCACCTGGTGAGACTGATTCTGCTAGTTTTGAAATCTGGACTGGTGGTGATGAAACACTTGAATACAGTCTTAGTGAAGGTTGCAGTTGGGTTAAAGTAACGCCTTTGTCTGGCAATAGTTCTGGTGAGCATGATACAATCACGGTTGATATTAACACCACAGGTCTATCTTTTGATACGCATACTTGTGAAATAGAGGTTAGTTCTAATCTTGGTAGTAATGTTTTTACAGTTGTTGTTAATGTTGTTGATAATAGTGTTACGCCTTTGTTATCTGTAAATCCTCTTGGTTTTGATTTTGGTGTGACGTCTGAGGGTCAAACTGATTCCACTAGTTTTGATATATATAATAGTGGTACTGGTGTTCTCGATTATAGTATTTCTGAGAGTTGTGACTGGCTTAGTGTTGATACAGTTTCAGGTACTAGCTCTGGTGAGCATGATACAGTTACTGTAAATGTTGATACCAATGGTCTATTGGATGGGGATTATTCTTATGATATTCAAATAAATTCCAATGGTGGAACTAGTGTTTTCACAGCATCTTTTACGGTTGCATCTGAGCCGGTTTTATCTGTTACTCCTGGTGGTTTTGATTTTGGACAAATAACTGTTAACTCAACTGATAGTACTTCTTTTGCTATACAAAACACTGGTCTTGATCTTTTGGAGTATAGTCTTTCTGAGAGCTGCAGTTGGCTTAGTCTTAACACTCTGAGTGGTAACTCCACAGGTGAATCTGATACTATTGTTGTTTCTGTTGACACAACGGGTCTTAGCCCTGGTGTTTATAGTTATGATATACAGATTAATTCTAATGGTGGTAACAGTGTTTTTAGTGTTTCTTTGGAGGTTTTTGAAAACATAGTTGAAAAGAGTATTAGTATTGTTAGTCCTGAGCCGGGTTTTGTTTATTTGTTTGGTAGCAGATTTATGAAACTTAAGATGCTTGATTTTGCTTTGGTCATGGGTGAGGTACAAGTTGATTATGAGGCAGTTGGTTTTGAACCCAGTCGTGTTGAGTTATTGGTGGGTGATAGTGTTGAGAACGATAGTGTTTCTGATTCTGCTAGGTTTGTGTCTAATTCTAAAGGTTTTGGCAGGTCTGTTTTCAAGGTTGTAGCTTATGATGAGGGTGATAGTGTGGTTTGTAGTGATGAAATTGAGGTTTTTAATATCAATCTTAGGGGGCGATAATAAATGAAGAATGCTCTAAAAATAATAAAAAACAAAAAGATCAAACGCTTTTCTAGAGGATTTAGTAAAGTCTTTAGTGTTATACTTATGGTTTTGCTTGTATCTGTTTCTTTTTCATCTATAAATGCTGCTGATATTTATCTAAATGATTCGAACGCTGATACTGTTGTTGAAGATGTTCAGTCTCAGGATGAGGATGATTCAATTAAAGTTGTTTCCAAATCTAGTTCTCAAAGAAGATCCATTGGTGATATTGTTCATGATTTTCTTATTGGTTTAACTGAGAGATTCCCCCGTCTTGCTAATTCTTCTTTTTTTACACGCCTAATTGATATGTTTAATGTTTCAGATGATGGTGATGATTCAGATGATTCTGGAGATGATGATGGTGATAATGGCGGTGATGACAATGATGGCGGTGATTCTGGTGATGATGACGATGATGAACCGGTAGATCTTGATGGTGATGGTTTTACTGTAGAGCAGGGTGATTTTAATGATTTAAATCCTAGCATTTATCCTGGTGCTCCTGAAATATGTGGCGATGGAATAGATCAGGACTGTGATGGTAGTGATCTTGTTTGTGCTGGTGATGATGACGATGATGAGCCGGTAGATCTTGATGGCGACGGATATGATTCGACTGTTGATTGTAATGATGATAATGCTAATGTATATCCGGGTGCAGAAGAAATCTGCGATGGTATAGATAACAACTGTAATGGACAAATAGATGAAGGATGCGGCAGTGGATCTGATGGAACTGGGACTACTATGTATCAGTCTCTTGAAGATATGAGTCCTGAGGATATAGAGGGAGAAGTTGATTATTCTCTTGTAGAGCCGCAGGATTCAATTAATGTATCTGATAATATGAGTGCTATTCCAAATGAAGGGCATCTCTTGTTCATGGGTTATGGTTATGCAGAGGTCGATCTTGCTTTTAGTATAGGTGGAACCGCTGTTGCACTTAATGGCTGGTTATATCTCTCTGGATCAGGTGGTACTAGTTCTATGTTGGAAATCTTTTGGAATGTATCGCAAGGATATCTTGAAATAACTGCTGATGGTTATTTTGAACTAATTGATTTTGTTTTCACAGCAGAAAGTCAGGATAACCAAATATCATTTTCCATCGATTTGATCAGACTTATTGGAGATAGTTATATTCTTTTAGATCAGGAATCAAGTACGGGTAGTCTTACTTTTGATGGTATTCTTGAGCTTGGAGGAATATCCTTTGATTTAAATCTTGGAAATGTTATGGGATATAATGTATCTTTCAGTGGTAATTTTGATTTCTCAGAGGCAGTTGGGCAGGCACAAAATTTAGAAATCCTCTGGAATGAATCCGGTCTTTCTGCAAATGGTTCTTTTAGCCTTGACTATGAAATACAAATACATGATTTACTCTTCACAGTAGATGATTTAGCTCTTCTGGGAGACCCACAAGATTTAGTAATCACTATAGATTCAATTATCTTTTATCAATCAGGTGTTTCGTTTGACTTTGAAGAAACAGATGATGATACAGCATTATGCAGGGTATATGGAAGACACCTTGAGATAACAGATATTGCTGTAATCTTTGGAGAATACTCTGGTTATATCGACAGTGTTGAAATCGATCGCGTTCTTGATCTTGCCTTGTACATTAGCTCTGATTCTTATGTAACCGCTGAAGAGGGTTATATCTCAATTAGTGGGCATATCGCAATGGGTGTTGACAGAGTCATTGATATCGGTGGTACCATTATTTATATCCGTGGTATTTTTGTAATGGAATCATTTGATGACAGTCTTGATATCTGTTGGAATAAAACCGAAAGCTATCTTCGTATCAATAGCTCTTCAAGGGTTTGTATGAATGATTTTCACTTGGATTTTGATGATAGCTGGGTTGATATCGGATGGAATAAATTAGTACTTAATCCTAATGCTGCTCTAACAATTGAAAAAACCGTAATTTCTAAAACAAATTATGAGGGTAATACTACTTATGCTAATCAAACACGAATCTTGTTTGAAGGTGGAATTGCCCAGGTAACTGATATCAGCGTAGAGGTTGTAACAGATGATGTATTGTTTTCTATAGGTTCAATTCAGCTCATGCATTTTGAACAAAACAATAATGGTTATTTTGAGATAATCTTTGCAAAAAACACTGTTATAGGGGTAACTGCTAATCTTGCACTTGGTGAAAGCTTAGTTCTTAAGGATTTCTTTATTTATGTTGAATCTATTGTTGGTGCTTCTTTTGATGTTTTAACGGTTTCTGGTTATTGGAGCTTAGATGTTGATGAAAATACAATGTCTTTTAACACCAATGGATTTATCCAACTGGTAAATGCTGGTATTGGTTTAGGAGTTGTTGGAATTAGCTTGCCTTATTTTTACATGGAAGGCTCTTGTTATATGGTCATGGGTGATGGTCAGGCTGAGTTTTGGGTTGATGTCAACGGTGAGCTAGGAATTGGTGTATCTGGGTTTGGTATTTCTGCTGGTTTTGGAATAAGAATCATGGGATATGTACACATGATATGGAACCTTGAAACAGGTGAGATATACGGTGAATATGCATATGTTGTCACAGCTGATGGATATGTATCAATTGGTATAGCTATCATCCCTGGATTAAGCATATCTGGTATTAGTATATCTGCAGGAATAGAAGGTTCTGGTAATTTTACCATAACAGATGGTAACTTTAGCATGCAATTCGGCGGATATTTTGCAGTAAACATTGGTCTTGGTGTAAGGTTTCAGTTAGATAACTTAGTTATCGGTGCACGTGTATCTATCTCTATAGCAGGTTTTTATTCAGCATATGTTAATGCAAATCTTAGAACAGGGGAGATAAGCATGGGTGGAAGCGCATCGGGTTTTGCTGTTATATGTGTACATGACATTCGTGCTTTTGGAGATGATATTAACCTTGATTATCATGACTGGCAAGACTTAGGTATATCTGAAGATAGCATGCTTAATTCTCTTAGTTTTCATATAGGTGATTTTGATGCTAGTATAGATGGATTCATTAGTGTAGTTGTAGCCTTTGGTATCTCAGTTTCGGCTCCACCGTTATCTGCAGGATTTGTTTTTATGGTCACTGGAGTTGATGCAGATATGTATATTCCTATTGATATTGAAGATATTCAGATTAAAACAATTGAGCCTATACTTGTTCAGGGCGAGCTTATAGATTTTGATCTTAGTATAGGATCTATTGATTTTGATTGGAATTTTACTATGGTATCATCTCTTTTTACAGATATGTCCATACATTTTAATGGAACAGGTGAAATTAATGATCTGTCTTTTGAAATGAGCTCTTCGGCTGGTGGTTTTCTAAATTTTTCAGTTGATGAGATTACCTCAAATCTTGAATTTTACTTAACATTTCCATTCCTAGTTGGTATGCTTCTTGGTCAGACTATTCCACATATGCCTGGTACAAGTATAGTTGATTTTGAAGCACAGGGGTTATTGATTGTTGAAGGATTTACTTTCTCAGGTGAAGCCTATGATATTCTAGGTGGGTCAGTTGTTTTTAACGGTGGAATTGATACAACTTCTATAGCCTTTGGTGCATTGTGTGTAGAATATGTTGCGACTCAGTATGGTTATTATGGTGATGGGGGTCTTCTTTCATTAGGTGGCGGTAATATAACTGTTGCTGCCAGTGGATCTGTGACTTTAGAAGGCATTGATCTTGATGGTTATCTTGATGGACTTTTATTTGGTTCAAAGGATACTGATGGTGATGGTATTTATGATTATCTTGATGGTGATATAGATGGTGATGGTATCCCTAATGAAAATGAGATCGACTGTGATGGTGACGGCTTGATTGATAATGGTTATGATATGGATGGCGATGGATATGATGATATCACGGGTGAAGAAATAGATATGGATGATGATAATGATGGCATACCTGATGATATAGATCCTAATCCTTATAATCCAACATGTACCATTCTTTCTACCGGATTTAATGTCTCAGCAGATTATGTTGACTTTTCTTTAAATGGTTACGTAACACTTTATGATGATGGTTCGATAGAAGCAGAAGCACTTTTAGGTGTTGAAATAGAAAACTTGTATCTTTCTTTGAACGATACATGTTTGGTTGTTGAAGATATTGCACCTGGATGGGATTTGAATGTTTCTGGTTTTGAACTTAATGTAAGTTCAATGAGTGTTGATGCTTATCTGAAAATTACACAAGGGGAAGATGGTTTAGATTATGTAGAAGTTGCAGGTAATGCTGATTTTGATTTACGATTTAGATTTACTGCTGAAGATGACGACTATGATGGTGATGGGATACCTGATAACTATATAACGGGATATGGTAGTTTTCATGTTGATGGCCAGATTTATTTAAAAGTTGTAGGTGACGGTGATCCAGACACTTTTATCCCAACTCAGTTTCATCTTATTGGAGAGGGCGATATTACTGGTGTAGAAGGTGTTGATGATGATGGTGATGGACTTGTTGATGAGTATGGCGAAGGTGCAACCATTTCTCTTAGTGGAAATGCTCCTCTTGGTCCGTTAGGTGATGTTAATTGGTCTTTAAATATTGAGAACTTCGTCAGTATTGATGGTATGATTGAGGTTGATTTCCACTGGAGCCCTGAAGAAAACAGTATTTACTTGTTAAATTCTCAACGTGATGCTACTTGGGATGATTTCAGTTTTTCTTTAGGTGACGAAATGTTTTATTTTGATTTTGAGGAGTTTTATGGTGATCTCCTTATCGAGAATCTTCTGGCAAATGAAGAACAAGCGGAGATACAGGGTAATTTAATTGAGATTTGGCAGTATTATATGAATGGTGGTAATCTTTCTGGTTTTGGTGATCCTGATAATTGGGTTATTCATAGTCAGGAAGGATATCAAACAGTATGGGGTTTTGATTTCTCCAGTCATTGGGGCCTTCTTGCTAGCGGTGAAATAGGATTCAATCCTAATTGGGATTGTGGAATTGGTATTGCAATAACTGAGTTGTATATTGCTCCTGGTACAAGTGGCTCGGTAGGTGTTCAAGTTGATGAGAATGGTAATTTTATATTTGGGGTCACTTGTAATGAAGGAGGCCATGCAGAACTTGTTTTTGCTGTTTCTCTTCCGGATGGCCTACCTAATATTCCTGATGGTGCTGCACTTTATTTTGAAATTGATGAGGATGGAGCTATTACAGTTCCACTTGGCTCTTTTATTTCATTTATAGATAATTGCATAGATGGGGAAATAAATGATTTACTTAATCCAGATGCATCTGGAAATGTATATGAGATAATAAACATAGTACAGGGTTTAATGCAAGATGATGGCGTTGATATACTTGATTTTTTAACAAGTACTTTTATCCAACTTAGTACAGATGAATATATTTCTATGGGTCAATATTTGTCAGATTTCGTTGATGAGATGATGGATACCTTAGGTTGTGGAGAAGATGATTCGCCTTCGATATGCTCACAGTTATATGAGTTAAAGCAGGAGCTTGAAGATATGGATGCCTCGTGTTTCCTTGCCGGTACTCAAATTGAGATGAGTGATGGCAGTCTTAAGAACATCGAAGAAATTATTATCGGTGATAACGTTAAATCTTATGATGAAAGCAGCGGGTTGTGGAAAACAGGAACTGTTTCTGAAGTATTTCATCATAGTCCTGATGAGATGACTGATTATTATCTTTTAATAAACAATGATTTACGTGTCACACCAAACCACCCGATATATGTTGATGGTGAATGGATTTCTGCAGGTGAACTTGAAATAGGTGATGTTTACGATGGAAACACTATAACTTCGATTAAACAAGTACATAACCAGGTTCCAACCTATAACTTTGAAGTACTTCCTTATCACACATATAATGTTGTTTGGGGCGAATCAAAGATTGCTTCTATTGTTCATAATGCAAATTCTAACGAGGGTGAACCAACAAATCAATCAAATAATGATTCAGCAGAAGCCGATAAATTCAGTGTATGTTTCCTTGCAGGAACACAAATTGAGATGGCTGATGGAACTCTTAAGAATATAGAAGATATAAAAGAAGGCGATATTGTCAGCTCTTATGATGAGTTTAACGATGAATACAAAGAAGGTTTTGTAAGCGAAGTATTTCATCATAGCCCAGATGAGATGACTGATTATTACCTTGTAATAAACAACGATCTTAGACTTACACCGAATCATCCAATACTGGTTGACGGAATATGGATTGATGCAGGAGAACTTACGATAGGAGATATATATGGTGAAAATACAATAAGCTCTATCGAGCGTGTGTATAGCCGCGTTCCAACCTATAACTTTGAAGTTGAACCTTATCATACATATAACGTTGTTTGGGGTAACAATAGAGATTCTTCTATTGCTCATAATGCGCAATCAAACCAAACTGATCCTGTTAATGTTTCAACCACGAGTGATAAATCCCAAAACTTCAGTGTTTGCTTTTTGGAAGGAACACCTATTGCTATGGCAAATGGTAAGATAAGGACTATTGAGACCATTATCGAAGGTGATGAGGTAATATCTTATTTCCCAGGTCCTGGTCCTGAATATTTTGGCGGTGGTGTTTTTGCAAGCAATGTAGAATATGTAGAACGTCACAACGCATATGAAATGGTCAATGGATACATTGAGATAACATTGGAGCTACTTGCTACTAACGCAACAGCGATGTCTACTGGGGGAATGGAGCCGCTAATTCTACCAGGATCAGATAACGGCAATGTGACTCTCACTATGAGTATAAATGTAACACCAAATCATCCACTACTTATCACACTTCAAAACCCATTAGAGCCCATTGGCTATGGAGTTTTAGAAACAGATATTGTTTATGCAAAAGATGTTGAACTAGGTATGTTTATGTTTGGAGGTAAAGTAATATCCATTGCAGAGCATGCAGACGTGCAGAAAAAATCTTATCATTTAATTCTTGACAGCCCTTATCCATACTTGGTTGTTTCAGAAGAACAACTTGAATTGGTTCAAATACTCTCAGATATGATCAATGGTGAAGAAGACGATATGCTTGTTATGCCCATACCATTTATGCCAATGGTTGGTGCATTTGGTAAAGATGATGATCCTGTTTGTTTCCTTGAAAAAACTATGATTAGCATGGCTGACGGAAGTCTAAAACCTATACAGGACATAAAAGTTGGCGATGAAGTAAGTTCTTACGATGCAGATGCAGGTGAGCATAAAACAGGTACTGTAACAGAAGTTTTCCATCACAGTCCAGAGGAGATGACAGATTATTATCTAGTACTCAATGATGATCTATGTGTTACTCCAAACCATCAAATAATAGTCGATGGCAAGTGGATTGAAGCCGGAGAACTTCAAATCGGTGATTTCTATGGTGGAAACACAATTACCTCAATTGAGAAAATATATCAAAAAGCTCCAACCTACAACTTTGAAGTAGAACCTTATCATACATATACTATTATATGGGGAAACAACAAAGATCCATCTATTGCACATAATGCATTAGGTGCGGTTGCTACAACTAAAACATTTGATTTTGAAGAGAGTTGCTTTTTGAAGGATACTAAGATTGAAATGGCCGATGGAGCTCTAAAAAACATTCAGGATATTACAATCGATGACTCTGTTAAGGCATATGATGAATCTAGTGGCGAGTGGAAAAGTGGAAAAGTCGTAGAAGTGTTTCATCACAGACCATACGAGATGACTGATTATTACCTTGTAATAAACAATGATCTTCGTGTCACTCCAAATCATCCTATATATTTTGATGGTGAATGGATTCAAATAGGAGAACTAAAAATAGGTGATGTTTGCAGTGGAAACGTAATTACTTCCATTCAGAAGGTATACGAACGCGAGACAACTTATAACTTTGAAGTTGAAACGTATCATACTTACAATGTTGTCTGGGGCCAGCAAAGCACTGCTTTAGTACATAATGCACAATCAATTCCATCTATGCCTGCTACAATTACTCCAGAACCAGTGGTAGTTGCAGGTGATAAAAACGATGGCGGTGGTGGTGGCAGTGATGACGATGATGATGGCGATGGAGACGATGGAGACGATGATGACGATGACGGTGGTGGCGATAATGCGTATAGCTTCCTACCTGAAAATGCAAATGTTGTATACTTCTATTTCAAACCTGACATCTTCAGTTATAATGAAAATAACTATATTTTCGTATATGAAAAATCTGAAATCGAGCAACAAGTATATGAAAAACATGCATTCTTTAACGTTGAAACAAATATTGCACAAAAATATGTAAAAGAGCAAGACGTTTGGATTGAATGGGAAATAGAGGAACAGGCTGATTAGTAAAAAAGCTGTTTTTATTCAATCAACTTTCTATTTTTTTTAAAACTTTTTTTGCCCTATTCGAAAATTTCCAAATAAAGTATTTATACAGATAAACTGGTAAAATATAGCTTGAGGTTGGTGAAGGTGAGCAAATTTACTTATTTATTTAGTAAATTGTGTTTTAAAAGAATTATGGTTTTCCTGTTATTATTTTCATTTGTTTTTCATTTTAACCCTTTAGATACAAATGATAATACGGCAGTTTCAATAGATCTTTTAAACAATCATGTTTATTTATGTGATGGAAGTAATGGTACAGCATGGAAAGGTAAAGCTTCGGATGGGCTTTTTAACAATGATGGTGGTGTTTTTAATCAAGCTGACTATAATTCTATAAGCGTTGATGATTCTCAGTACGTCAGGGATTCATCAGAAACTTCTTACTATCAATATCACAAATTTGATTTTAATATTGCTGAAAGTGTCGATTCAATAAGATCGATTGATATTACTTGGAGAGGTTATGGTGGAAATGATAATTCTTATGGTTATAGTTTATGGGTAAAAGAAAACAGTAATTATGTTAAACAAGACTGGGGATCTAATGATGATATTGAGACTCTTACAAAAACTTACCATAGCATATCTGATAATATTGAAGATATAATAACTAATGGACATCTATATATTGCTGCCCAATCAGATTATCCTGGAATGCCTCGTAATGATGATCCTCCTGTTGCAGGTTCTGCTAGCTGGATACAATCTTACTATGTTGAAGTAGATGTTTCTTATGAAAATCAATATACGCCTGAAGACTCTTTTAGTGTTTCATATCCAAGCAGTGTTTTAGAAGGCCAGAGTTTTAATGTAACTGTTTCTGATAGTCAGACTAATGATCCTGTACAAGGCGCAAATGTAACTTTTGCTAATATTGATAATACAACAGATAGTTCAGGTGGTGCATCTTTTAATGCACCTTTTGTTGTATCAGATGATTATTACACTTTGTCTGTTTCAAAAGAAGGCTATCAAACGTTTACAGCATCGATATTAGTACAAAATGATATACCTGCAGAAGAAGACTCCGAGTTGGAGATTTCTAATGTTGATAGTATTAATGAAAATCTAAGTTTTACCGTTACAGCAACTTCAGAGAGCGTTGCGGTTGAGGGTGTGTTAGTTGTATTTAATGGTAAACTTTTCTATACAGATGAATCAGGTATTGCTGATATTACTGCGCCTCCTGTTACAGAGGATACATTGTACTCTATTTCTGCTTCAAAAGAAGGTTATGTATCTGCAGAGTCATCAATTACTGTTTTGGATAATGAGTCTTTGGAAGAATTACAATTAGCGCTTTTTGCTCCCTTTTCTGTAGAAGAAAGCGAAAGTTTTCAAGTAACTGTTACTGCTGATTCTTCTCCTGTCGAGGGCGTTATGCTTAGTTTTTCAGATGACACTTTTTATACAAATGAGCAGGGAATAGCAAACATTTTAGCACCAATTGTAAATAGTAATAAATCAATTTTATTAAGTGCGTATAAATCAGATTACTTAAGTGACGAAACTTATGTTTTAGTGATAAATACTGATTCAGAAGTTTATCCTGAACTAGTTATATCTTCAGATTCTAGTGTAAATGAAGATGAAAGCTTCACAGTTTCTGTTTCTTCAGAAGATGATTATATTGAAGATGTTTTAGTAAGTTTTAATGATGATTCATCTTATACAAATTCTAATGGGCAAGTAACATTTACTGCGCCCTCGGTTGAATCAAAAACATATTTTACTATTACTGCTTCAAAAGAAGGCTATATTTCTGATAGTAAAACAATTAGTGTTTTAGATGAGCTTGAAACAAATATAGTCCTAATCTCACCCAATGGTGGTGAAAACTTGTCCGGTGTTACTGAGATTGTTTGGAACGTTTTAAATCCACCAGCACAAAACATTGAAAATCCTTCAGAAAGCCTGCTGGAGGCAAGTATTTATTATAAAAAAGATACTGGATCATGGGTTATTATTGCAGAAGATATTAATGCAAATCTTGAAAGTTACAGTTGGGATACAAATAATGCTCAAAATCATAATAATTATTTTATAAGAATAGTCTTGAGTTCTTATGAAGAAACCTGGGAGGATATATCAGATAGCGCTTTTAGCATATACAATGCTGTTGAGGGAAGTGATGATGGTTGGATATATGGAAATGTCTTTGAATCAAATCAAAATGTAATACCTGTTGAAAATGCTGAGGTTTGCGTTTATACTTCTTCTCCGGGAGAAATTCTTGTAAAAAGATGCCGGTATACAGACGAGCAAGGATACTACAGTATAAAATGCTCCAAGGATACATATAATGTAAAAATAAGCAAATCAGGATTTGAAACCAAAATATTTCAAAATATTAATGTCCAACAAGCTAAAGGCACAAAACAAGACGCAATTTTAAACAAAACAACCAAAAAACCTTCTCAATCAATTGCTGATTATACAATTTCTGAAGAAATTAAAAAAGGAACCATAGGTGGAACTGTTGACGCGCGAGAAGAAAAACAAGTAAATCTTTATCAAGAGATAAACGTGAATGTAAGCTCATATGATATAAACTCAGAAGAGGGTGTAGATATATTAGTATCAGGTGATGAAGAAGCTGATGGTACAAAACTTATAATATACCTAGGATTTGTAGAAGACAAAAATGATATCGAAGTTTTTTATGATGGAAATTTAATAGAGAAAACAAGTAATATTCAAGATTTTTTTTCAGGGGGAAATAACAACTCTGAATGGATTCTAACGTCAAATGATGAAAACAGCTTTGATGAACAAATAGTAATAGTAAACATCCCACATTTTAGTCAGCATCAAATAACTGTAAAGCTTTCTGATGTGCTAACACAGATAAATGCAGTTATTTACTACGCAGGATTCTTTATTTTAGTAGCAGCTATGTTTCTTGGAATTGGTTTTGTAAGAAAAAGATATTATTAAAATACCAATAAAACATTCTTTTTTCAATTAAATTGGTGTGGTGAGGACGAAATACATGTCTGTATTAGATTTATTTATAAGTGCAAGTATAACAGTACTTTCTCTTGGTCTTTTTATTCTATCAATGCTTGGATATCTTAAGAGAAAAAACACAAAAATGATTTTTGTAAGCCTTGTTTTTTTAGTTTTTCTAGTAAAAGGAATTCTTTTGAGTCTTGGTATTTTTTCAAGTGAAATAATTGTTTTAAATAGTTCTTTTAACCCATGGATTTTTGATCTTGTCGTACTGGTTTTGCTCTATGTTACTTCTCTGAAAGGATAAAGGACTATGTATAACGAGCCTGATCTTGAGATTAGAAGAAAAATATACAATTTAATCAAGAAGAACCCAGGTTTAAATGCAAAAAAAATTTCTGATATTTTAAAAATAAGTGGACAACTTGCTGATTATCATCTTTTGTATTTAGAGCGCCATAATATCATACAAAGTGTTAAAGAAGAAGGATACAGGAGATATTACAAGTTAGGTGAGACGGGAAAAGAAGAGCGCAAGAAGCTTTCTCTTCTCAGACAGGAAATTCCTTTAAAAATTGTTTTGCTTTTGCTTGAAAAGTTTAGTCTTTCACATAAAGAGCTTCTTAGTTATTTTGATATAGCGCCTTCAACGCTTTCATATCACTTGAAAAAACTCATAAAAAATGATATAGTGTATTCTGAGACGATTGCCTCTGAGAAGAAGTTTAGGATTAAAAATAAAGAGTATGTCAAAGGTCTTTTGATAAAGTATAAACCTTATTCATGGGTTGATAACTTTACAGATGCATGGTCTGATCTTTCATGGGAGTAAATACTTCCTTTTAAAAATAATGTTTTATTCGAATGTTTCCAAATAAAGTTTAAATATTGTTTTTTGACACAATTTTATGATATAAATCTATAAAAATTAGATTTTGGAAGTGATATAATATGAAAAAGACAAAAGTTGTGCTAATGACTTTTGCTGTTTTTGCAGCAATGTTGATGCTGATGACAGCAAGTATGGCAAGATCGGAAATAAAAGAAGTTGAAAGTGAAAGGCCTGATTTTATAGGTATAACGGTTGATCCTGACGGCGATTATGTTATTGATTTAGATGACATAATTGATGATTTGATAGACGGTCTTGAAGATTGGCTTGAAGAAAATGGCTTTGACGGTAGTTATGATATATATCAAGATCCTTCTTATGAGCCGCCAACAACTTTAATACCCGTTGATGGCCCCGTTAGAGTTGAACCTTAAAATATTTCAAAAATCTTTTTTCTTTATTTTTTTCATATTTTCCCAGATTTTTTGTATCAAAAAATATAACAATTGTTTTTTAAATTAGAACGAAAAGATTTTAAAACTATATTCTTCAGTTTTTTTGCTATTCGAAAATTTCCAAATAATGCTTATATATTTTTAAAAATATAAATTATAAATGATTACAGATTTATCTGTTAAAATGGATAATTATCTAGAATATAGATAATTTATAAAATGGCATATATAAAAATATGTGTGGTGTTGATAAAAATGAAAAAAAACCTGGGAATAAAAAACGTTGCTTTTAAACAAGATATAATTAGTTTTTTTGTAGTATTTCTTATGATTTGCTCTTCATTGTCTGTTGTGATGGGAAATTCATCTCTTGTCAAGGGTGATAATGGTAGCGAACTATCAGGTAACGGCTTATCTGATGGTAATCTAATAAATGATGGGCAGGATAATATCCTCTTGACGTATACTTTTGATTCTCCTGTTTATAATGAAATTACTATTACAGATATTAACTATAGTAAAGTAAACAACGACAGTTCTTTTTTAAACAATGATCTAAAGGAAAACTCTTCAAATAACACATTAAATGATAATAGAACAGGCAGCTCGAGTCTAGAGATTACGAATCATACCTTCACTCATCTTGAACTTCCCGGTACTTCTACTTTTACTGTCCCTGGTTCACCTACTCTTCCTATGAAGCCACTTCAGATTTTAATTCCTTATGGTTATACCGTTCAAGATATAGAAGTTAAGTATGATAATAATACAATGATTATTCCTAATAAAATCGAGCCAGGTGCAACACCTATCTCCTTTAACGATATGGATTCATCAGCATTTGATGATTATATAATAGACTCTGATCCTTCATTATATGATGATTCATCTCATAGTGGTGTTTCTTCTGTTGAGACAGATGGATCTATTTATGAGGATTTTGAAACTTTCTATCCCTCAAGAATCACACAAGTTAATTCTGATGGTTCAATTGTAAAAGAACCAATAGTCTATGATATTGTTACAGTGCAGAAAAGCCGTGGTTATACTATTTTATTTTTAAATTTGTATCCTGTAAGATGCCGATCTATTGAAAAGAATTACGATGATCATAGCATTAAAACTGAGCTTTCTTATTCTACTTTTATGAGGGTTAAAGTCTCTACAAAGCCTATAGATAATTCTCATGATAAAACATTTAGAGGATTAGAATCAGATAAAGAGTTAATAATTGACAAATTAGAAAACCCAGGGTTAATCAACACCTATGAAATTGATGATGAAATGATGGGTGAAAACATTGATTTTTACCCATATCTCATCATCACAAGCGATTCTCTCAAAAATTATGATGATAACTATAATTTCCAGAGACTTCTAAACTACAGAGAAGCACAAGGCCTTGCCGGAAAAATTGTGACAATAGAGGAGATAGAAAACCTTGTTGAGGGAAATTCTCGTCCTGAAAAAATCCGCAATTTTATTTCTTATGCATATAAGAACTGGCATACTGATTATGTACTTTTAGGCGGTGATAATAATGTTATTCCTGCTAAAACCATGTACTCTGATGGCACACGTGTTCCTTCTGATATATATTATAGTTGTCTTGATGATAATTTTGATGGAGATATTATGTCTGAGGTTTTTGTAGGCCGTGCGCCTGTAGAAAATACAGATGAAGTTTCAAATTTTGTTAGAAAAACTCTTGCATATGAAGTATCTAGTGTAGATGATGGTGATGAATATCTAAATAACGCTCTTTGGAGCGGTGAATATTTGTGTGGGCCTCAGAGTCCTGTAGATCCTTATGGAGTAGATACTTGGGGTAAGGATTACAAGGAAGAGACTGTTGGTGATGAGGGACTTCCTGTTGGGGATACTGGTTTTAACCTTGAAACTCTGTATGATAAAGATGTTTCTAGTGATTATGGTGGTGGCT
Source organism: uncultured Thermoplasmatales archaeon (assembly GCA_964597365.1). GTDB lineage: Archaea > Thermoplasmatota > E2 > DHVEG-1 > DHVEG-1 > CAZKUB01. Next base: position 35,149 of record CAZQXW010000006.1, read on the forward strand.
GGGATTCACTTGAGATGATCGATAAGATAAATAGTGGTGTTAATCTTGTCAGCCATGTTGGTCATGGTGGTGTAGATTTTGATTTAAAACTTCCTTCTTCCTATGTTGATGGATTATCTAATTATAATAAAAACTTTTTTGTTTACTCTCAGAGTTGTCTATCTGGTCGTTTCACAGAATCTGATTGTTTTGTAGAAGACTTAGTGGTAAAGCGTGGTGTTGGTGCTTTTGCAGCGGTTATGAACACAGGTAATGGTTATGGTGTTTCAGGCTCGACTAATGGTCCTTCTCAGTATCTTGATAAAAGCTTTTGGAAAACTGTTTTTGATGAAGAAAAGTCACATTCTCTTGGCGCGGCTCATCAACTATCTAAAGAGGATAATATCAACAGTATTGGCCTTAGCAAGATGCGTGATGTGTATTATGGTTCTACTCTCTTTGGTGATCCTGCAGTGGGGCTGAAGGGTAGTCCTGGTGAAAACGCTGTTCTTTCTAGTAATAACTTATTGCTTGGGGTTAGTTCTTCATCTGATAATAGTAACACTCTTGCTGATTCTTCTAATTCAGGTTCAGGTGATGGAGATGAAGATGCTACTAATGAGTATAAAATATCTGTTACTCCTGAATTTTATTCTTATGGAGCAAATACACTTATTTTTGTAAGATTTGAACGAATAAGCGGTAATAGTAATTGGACTTCTCAGATAATTAGCCCAGAGGGCGTTGAAGCTAATCTTATAACTTTTGGAGATGTTTTTTCCCATGAATTCAAAGCAAGTGATTACACCAGCTCTTATTTTGGAAGATGGGAACTTAGATGTTTTGATGAGTATGGTGGTGAAGAGAGTGTTTCTTTTGTTGTTGTAGATCCTGAGGATGAAAATACTACAGGTATTGATGTTGACGGTGATGGATTTATTTCCCCAAGTTATGATATATTTGTTGACCCTGAGTATACTTCGTATGGCGCTAATACTACTATTTATGTAAAGTTTACAAAGTCTGATGCTGATGATGACGGAATACCATTTCATGAGGATAACTGTCCAATAGTACACAATCCTGATCAGTTGGATTCAGAATGTGGCGCTGTTTTTTGGTGGTCTGATTCTGATGCTGCTGATAATTACTATGGTCCTAGATGGACTATACAAATAATTGATCCTAATGGTATCGTTAAAAAAGAGAATAATTTATCAAGGAACTCAATCACTAGATCTTTTAGTTTTATTCCAAGTCATATGGCTGGCGAGTATCCAGGCCTTTCCTATATGTGGAATAACACAGTTCCTGATGCTGTTGGTACATGGGAGCTTAGATGTTTTGATGATCAAAATATATTGGGTTCTAGAAGTGTATTTTTAGAAGTTGTTTATCCTGAAGATGAAGATAACACAACCACTGATGTTGATAATGATGGTCAGATAGGTGGTTGGCAATGGGGGGATGATATCCCTGAACCTGAAGATGATGATGAAGATAGAATAAATTATCCTCCTGACAAACCAGAAATTGTTGCACCAGTTGATGGTCTGGGGGGTTATGATCCTACACTTGTTGAGTGTAAACCTCTTCCTGGAACTGCTGAATATGCTGAGTATGTACCGGGTACTCCTGTGATCCCTGGTGCTAATGGTTCGATATGTGGTCCTATGATGGGTGTTACTGTGTCTCTCTATGATCTTAATGGAGATATGATGGATGTTTATTTTTATAACAAAGATGACAATAGTCTCATTGGCTCTGAGATGGGAGTTCCAAGTGGTCGTACTGTAACTGTTGAATGGCCGGGGCTTGAATACGGTGAGACCTATAGTTGGTACGCAGTAGCAGATGATTCTAACTATCAGCCTGAAGATCGGTATGGTACAGTCTTTACTAGTGTTTCAGATACTGCTAGTTTTTCAACAATTGCAAACTCATCTGAACCTGTTTCACATTGGTGGAATAACAGTTGGAATTTACGTAAACCTGTATTTTTGTCACTTGGAAATCATATACATAAAAAATATACTGCAGGTAATTTTAATATCGACCCTGATACAGGAGAGTATAAACCACGATTTAGTAATTGTAACTATTATGGTGAAACTGGTTATTTTAACTTTGAAGTAACAGTTGACAAACTTCCCGGTATGAGAGATGATTTTCAGGATATTCGTTTTGTTTTATATGATGACGACGAAACAGAGATGCATTACTGGATTGAGAGTTATGATAACAATTCTGCTAATGTGCGTATTAAGCTAGTTGATTGTTATGTGCCTATGTATGGTCCTCGTGCTTGCCTGTGGATGTATTATGGTAATGATAATGCTGAAAATGTTAGTAGTTATGAATGGTTTTATACCGGTCTTGAGCATGAATGGACAGTTATTGAAGGTACAGCTACACAGGTAGCTGTTGACTCTGAGCATAATGTTGTAATTGCAGGAAATGGTGATGTTTGTAAACTTGACAGCCATGGTGAACAGATATGGAGAACAAATGCCGATTGTGGCAAAGTCTATGATATTGCTATTAATTCAAATGATGATATTATTGTTGTTGGAACTGAAGGTATTGTAAAAGTTTCCTCTGAAGGAGAACGTCTTTGGTCTGATACTCATCCTGATGGATATATTTCTGTAGCTCTTGATTCAAAGGACAATATTATATGCCTAGGTGCTACTATATACATTCATGGTGTCAGGCATTCACTTTTTACAGGTCCTTACAATCTTGGTTTGATAAATTGTTACAGTCCATATGGTGAAAAACTTGAACCTGGAGATAATTATGAAATCCAATTTTCAAATGATGACATACATATTAAAACCGTTAATGATGTTCAAGTTGATTCAAATGACAACATCGTTATTTCTGGAAAATGCACAAGATGGGATGAAACTCTTGGCATATCAGGAAAATGGAGAGCATCTGGTTTTCTTTTAAAACTCCTTGATTTTAAAGATGCCAGCCTTACAACTTATGCCTCAGATATCGCTGCTTTTTATGATGATTCATGGCATTCTATGCAGTATACTAATTGTTTATCTAATGACTGGTATAATATCTCGGGTTATGATGCCAGCAACATTTTTGGCATGACTGATAATATTTATGGTTTACGCAATGAATCTGATTATGCAAATTGTTCTAGCACTCAGGATATAGTCGATTTAATCTTATCTAAGCCTGTGACTCTTAGGTATGGTATAAATGTTGTAAATGATGGTCTTTTGCCTCTTGAAAATGTTAATATTCCATTGAATTTTGTATCTTATAATGGAAATTATGTGTTTGACAATGTTTCAAATGTTCAATCTTCTTCATATTATATAGAAAATCAACTCAATTTCACAGAAACCGGGTGGTCTGATTATAACGAGTTTGATGCCCTATTTATTGAAATAATGTATGATATAATAAATAATAACAAAGCTTTATTTTATAATTTCAACATCACTTCTTCTGGTTGTGATGATGAAAATTCACCTTCTTATTACTGGGTAAATCAAATTGAGAGGTTTTCTTCTCAATATGATTTTGATTTTTCAGAATTCTTTGAGAATATGGTCGATAGTGTTTTCTGGAATAATTTTGGATATATAGATACTAATATTATTATGAAGATGTATGGTGGCGGTTCTCATGAAATAGATCCACCAAACTTTAACATTCATCTTGATACTCTTGGTGTCGGTCAAACTGCAAGAATTAGTTTTTTTGTGACTTTAAATAACACTGTTGTAAAAGAAATAATTAATGATATTTATAATAATAATTTAAAAATCAACGGAGATCCTTGTAGTTTTAATTCTATAGGTATGAATCTTCCGTCTACTCCTCTTCTTACATATTATAAAAATGAAAGTGATGTTAAATCTCTTGGTTTAAAATTATTTAGTTACGATGTTACTGCTAGTTCTAAAAAAGGAGGTCTATCAGTTTCGGATTATGGTGATATTATCGTCGTTGAGAATGCAGATAATCTAGATATTCTCGACTCAATAAACTTTCCAGTTAGGGAGCCTATTATTCACGATTTGCCTGATAATTCTGGTGGTTTTAAGGGCGTTGTACTATTGCCTGAGGAGCCTGTTTGGGAGCCTTTCTGGAGCGCTAATACAAATCAGGGTCTTTCTAGAATGTGGGAGAAAACAGATATTGAGATTGGAGGTTTTCCTGCTAGTCCAATTGAAGAAATAATAATAGATGATGAGGATAATATTATTGCTAATTATAACGGTGGTACCAAATCTGGAGGTCCTGGTGAGTATACGTTTCATGATTCAAATTGGAAATTTGGCTTGTTGTCATTTAATGATAATGGTCATCACAATGGCGGAATTGCTACATTTGATGGAGTAAGCGGTGGTATTAAATCTTATAAAACTGAAAACAGAAGACCTGTTGCAAAAATTGACCAGGCAACAGATACTCGTGGAAGTGTACTCTGGGATGGTAATGGCTTTGACCCAGATTTAAGAGCTGAAGTAATAGTTACTCCATCGTCTGATGGTATTTTTGAAGAATTGGTATATCTTTCTGCAAATTCTAGTTATGATCCTGATGGTCAAATAGTTGAGTATTCATGGTATAAAGGATATGAGCGATGGACAGGGGAATTTAGTTGGAATGGTAAGCCTATAATGGTACTTGCTTGTGAAGAAGTATTTGCAAAAGGTAGAGAAATCTATTTTAATCCTTTCTTTGGAAACCCTGATGGGTGGGATATGCCAGATATTATTAGACTTGAAGTAAGGGACAATAATGGCGAGGTAGATGAAGCAGCATACTGGAGAATAACTGAACCTGATCGTTGGAATCTTAATTATAGATTTGGATTTGAATGTAAAGTTAATCTTGTATGTGCTGGTGTAGCTGGAATAATAGAGTTAGATAGTGATAACATGGTACCAGTCCAACAATGGATAAGTGGATATATGGATGATGGTGAGTGGATACCTGGTCATTATGCTTGCTTTTTAAAAGATACTAAAATCTATATGTCTGATGGAACTCTGAAAAACATTCAGGATATACATATTGGGGATAGTGTTAAATCTTATGATGAAATCAGTGGTGAATATAAGAATGGAACGGTAAGTAAAGTATTTCATCATAGCCCCGATGAGATGACCGATTATTATATGGTTATAAATAATGATCTTAAAATTACTCCAAATCATCTAATAAGACTAGATGGAGAGTGGATTACAGCTGATAAACTTGAGATTGGAGATTTTTATGGTGGAAACAAAATCACATCAATTCAGCGTATATATGAACGTGTTCCAACCTATAATTTTGAGGTAGAGCCCTATCATATTTATAATGTTGTATGGGGTAACTATAATGAGTCTTCTATAGCTCATAACCCAGTTGGTACATCATCAACCACAGGCATCAAGATAAGAAATGATATTTTTGGTGCTGATAGCGGTGGTGGCGGTGGTGGAGATATAAATTCTAAAATGTTTGTTCCTCCAACATGCAATACACATATAACTGTGGGTAAACGAGATGGAAATTCAATTTATCAGAATGAAAATCCTAAAACTTTACCGCCAACTACTGAAGAGTTTAAAGCAAGTGTTTCTGAACCTCTTGTATTTACAGGGACTCTTACAGGTATTCCAGATGTGTTAGAGCCAGTATGGGTAATTCAAAGAAGAGATAACAAAGTAAAAATTTCTTTAGATGATATATCAGATGACATATTTGCCAACAGAGATGTTTCAATAAACAAAGGGTTTATTGAACTTGTAGCTCCTTGTAAAGAAGTTGATCCTAAAACAGATGTTACAAGATTTAGTGTTGAATTTTTAAATAAAGGCTTGTATTCAATTGGATTAAAATTCAGATTTAAAGAAAATGCAACATTTGATAGTACAAATCCATATCTTAATGAATTTTTAATTATGATTAGTAATGATATAGTTGATTTGGGAATAGTTGATTTAAAAACAGTTAATATATATGGACCCAGTGCTAATTATCCTATTGCAGATGCTGGAACACAGAGAGACTATACTATAAACCAAGAGTTTTATAATTATGCCACCTCTCTTGTCTCGCCCCATAGTTATAGAACTGTTCTTGGCAAAAATCTTTTCTTTGATGGTTCTAAAAGCTGTGATCTTGATGACTATCTTGTGCCACCGCACATATGGGATTATGGTGATGGCACAGTCTCTTACTTTGATAATGCAGGTATGGATTATAATGTTTTAAATAGAGATATTTTACAAAAAAATAATGTAACGCCACCAGTTAATGATGCAATATGGGATGCTTTAAGAAGTCTTGGTCCTAATCATGAATATAAAACTGAAGGCAGCTATGTTGCTAATTTAACTGTTGTAGATAACCATAAGTTAAGTGATAGTTCACAGGCAAGTGTTATTGTTGAAGGCTGGAATGGTGGTGGACAGATTGCAGCGCCCGGTGAAGGAGGATATACTGGGGAAAATTTAGAAATAGCATCCGATGGAAGCATGTATGTCATAACGGAAGATAAAATCGCAGAAATTGACAAAGATTACAATGTTAAAGATGCTGCATTAGATCAGATATTTGAAGGAAATAAAATGAGTGTACGTAGTCATCGTGGTCCTTTATGTTCTGGGATGCCTACTGATAAAGATGATCCTTTTGACCTTGCAACTGATCAAAAAGGCCCGTTTAAATATGTATATGCAACAGGTTTTAGAACATATACTGATTGGAGCCCAGAGCCATCTGGAAGATTTATTTCTAAGTATCACTACTATGATGTGGAAGATAATATACAAATGAGAAGAAACGGTGCTCATGAGAATATGACACTTGGGCCTGCTTATACAATTAATCCAATTATTAATTTAAATACAGATTTCATTGATTTGGGTGACGTTTTAAGAGACCAAACTATCACTGGTAGTTTTGAAGTCTGGAACTCTGGAAATGGTTCTCTAGATTATACACTTAATGAATCATGTTACTGGTTAGAATTGGATACAGTTAGTGGCAGCAGTAGCGGTGAGCACGACGTAATCAACTTTGTTGTTGATACCTCTAATCTACCTGTTGGAACACAAAGTTGTGAAATAACAGTAAACTGTGATTATGTTCCAAAAACAATCACTGTTTCTATGAATGTTCTTATTCCTTGGCTTAGAATTAACCCGCGTGGACATCTCTTTGATGATGTACCCGCTGGTAGTCAGGTTTCAACAAGCTTTGACATCTGGAACTGGTGGACAGGTACACTTGAATATAGTATATTTGAGGATTGTGACTGGCTTAGTTTGGATACAACAAATGGTACCAGCACGGGCGAACATGATACTGTAACTGTTAACGTAGATACAACAGGTCTTTCGCCAGGATTTTATAGTTATGATATACAGATAAGCTCCAATGCGATTAATGGAGATGATCATTATTCTGTAACTGTTCAAGTAGTAGATTCTGGTCTTTCTGTTGAACCATTAAGTTTTGATTTTGGTAATAAACCAGTTGGTGTTACTGATTCTGCTAGTTTTGAAATTTGGACGGATGGTGATGAAACCCTTGAATACACTTTTAGTGAAAGTTGTAACTGGGTTGAAATTAGTCCGTTATCTGGTAATAGTACGGGCGAGCATGATACTATCACAGTTGATATAAATACAAGTGATCTAATCTTTGGTGCTCATAATTGTGAAATACAGATAAATTCTAATCTTGGAAATAATGTTTTCACAGTTACTGTAAATGTTGTTGATACTAGCAATAATCCTATTTTATCAGTGAGTTCTGATGGTTTTGATTTCGGGGTATTGGACTTCAATCAAACAATGCATTCTATTTTTGAAATAAGCAACAGTGGCACAGGTACTCTTGAATATTCTGTTAGTGAAAATTGTGACTGGCTTAGTGTTGACACAGTTTCTGGTAATTGTACTACAGAATCTGATTCAATATTGGTATCCGTTAATAACACTGGTCTTTCATCTGGTATTTATAGTTATGATATACTAATAGATTCCAATGGTGGATCAGATGTTTTTAGTGTGGATATGAATGTATCTAATTTATCTCATCACCAATCTGGAAATGAAGATGGTTATGATCCTGTTTTATCTGTTACTCCTGGTGGTTTTGATTTTGGTGAAATAGTGGTTAACTCAACTGATAGTACTTCCTTTACAATACAGAACACTGGTCTTGATCTTTTGGAGTATAGTCTTTCTGAGAGCTGCAGTTGGCTTAGTCTTAACACTCTGAGTGGTAACTCCACAGGTGAATCTGATACTATTGTTGTTTCTGTTGACACAACGGGTCTTAGCCCTGGTGTTTATAGTTATGATATACAGATTAATTCTAATGGTGGTAACAGTGTTTTTAGTGTTTCTTTGGAGGTTTTTGAAAACATAGTTGAAAAGAGTATTAGTATTGTTAGTCCTGAGCCGGGTTTTGTTTATTTGTTTGGTAGCAGATTTATGAAACTTAAGATGCTTGATTTTGCTTTGGTCATGGGTGAGGTACAAGTTGATTATGAGGCAGTTGGTTTTGAACCCAGTCGTGTTGAGTTATTGGTGGGTGATAGTGTTGAGAACGATAGTGTTTCTGATTCTGCTAGGTTTGTGTCTAATTCTAAAGGTTTTGGCAGGTCTGTTTTCAAGGTTGTAGCTTATGATGAGGGTGATAGTGTGGTTTGTAGTGATGAAATTGAAATTTTTAATATCAATCTTAGGGGGAGATAAAATATGTGGGAGGTTTTTGATAATATGAAAAATAAAAAATTAATTAAGAAAAAACTTGTAAAAGATATAAGCAAAGTTGTAAGTGTATTAATAATTGTTTTGATGGTTTCTGCTAGTTTTTCTTCTATTCAAGCCGCAGATATTTATCTAAGGGATGATGAAGAAGAGTCTGATGCAGCTGAAGATATTATCGATAACTCTGATAATGTTAATATTATCAGGTCAGAAGGAACACTTAAGAAAAAAGATTCAAGACTTGTATCTCATTCTAATGTGCAAAAACGTTCTCTTGGCGAACGTATCCATGATTTTCTTTTAAGCTTAGCTGAAAGAATGCCTCATTTTGGTAATTCATCTCTTTTTAATCGCCTTCTTGATATGTTTGACGTAACTGATGAAGAAGAAGCTGATGAAACCCAGGGTAACAATGTTAATGATGAAACAGAGGACGATATTGGGCCAATTGAAGAATCTGATCTAGATGGTGATGGTTTTTCTGTAGAGCAGGGTGATTGTGATGATAACAATCCTTCTGTTTATCCTGGTGCTCCTGAGATTTGTGGCGATGGAATAGATCAGGATTGTGATGGTAGTGATCTTGCCTGCATCCAAGAGGATGAATCTGGCAATGAGGATGTAATAGATACAGATGGAGATGGTTATGGTTCTGATTGTGATTGTGATGATAACAATCCATCTGTTTATCCTGGTGCTCCTGAGATATATGATGGTTTAGACAATGATTGTGATGGATTAGTTGATGAAGGATTCAGTAGCGGTGGGAATACAGAAGAGGATGAGGGGGATGATAGTGCAGCCTCTACAGATGATGACGGTGATGTTTATGTTGCGCCTACGGACTCAAATTCAGATTCGAATAATATGTATCAGGCTTTTAGTAATTATGATCCCGAATCTGGTGAAGACCCAGTTGATTATTCACCTATAGAGCCTCAGGATTCAATTAATGTGTCTGATAACATTTCAGCAATACCTGATGCTGGTCATATACTTTTTATGGGTTATGGTTATGCAGAGGTTGATATTACTTTTCAAATAAATGATACATCTGTTGCATTAAACGGCTGGTTGTATCTTTCGGGCTCTGGTGCTTCTACTCTGGAAATTTCATGGAATATTCCTGAGGGTTATCTTGAGATAACATCTGATGGTTATTTTGAACTAATTGATTTTTTAATCTCTGCAGAAAGAGATTCTAACAAGATTGAGTTAACAGTGGACAATGTAAGAGTTGTAGGAAATGGTTATCTTCTTTTAGATCAATATGGGAGTACAGGTAGTTTTATCTGCGATGGTTTCTTTGAGTTAGAGGGTATATCTTTTGATCTTGATCTTCAAGATTTCATTGGATATACTGTTTCTTTTAGTGGTTTTTTTGATTTTACAGGAACTGTGGGTGAAGCTCAGGATTTAAATCTTACTTGGGATGAAACTGGTCTTTCTGCAGATGGATCGTTTTGTGTTGATGCTTATTTGAAGATTCATGATCTTTTTTTATCAATTGATGATATTAATCTTTTTGGAGATAAAACAGATCTTTTGATTAGTGTTGGTTTAATTGAAATTGATCGTTCTGCTGTTTTGTTTGATTTTGAGGAAAAAGAAGACAGTACAGTTATGCTTAGTGTTCGTGGCAGTCATCTTAAAATAGAGAATATTGCTGTTTTTTATGGTGGTCAGTATACCGGCTATATCGAAAGCATTGAGATTCATCATGTTATGAATCTTACATTGTATGTAAACAGTGATTCCTATGTAACAGCAGAGGATGGATATATTTCGATTAGTGGACATATAGTGATGGCTGTTGACTCTGTAATTGATATCGGAACCTATGTTTTTCATCTTCGTGGTTTTTTTATAATGCAGTCATTTGATGATAGTCTTGATATCCGTTGGAATAAAACCGAAGGCTCTCTTCGAATAAATAGCTCTGCTCGTGTTACTATGCTTGATTTTAATCTAAGCTTTGACGATTCTTTTATTGATATTGATTGGGAGAAACTTGTTTTGAATACTAATTCTGCGATTATCATTGAAAAAGTTGCGGGCGATGATGTTGGAATGAAGTATTCAAATCTTACACGTGTAATGTTTCATGGCGGTATTGTTCAGACAACAGATATGAGCATTAAGGCTTATACAGAGAATTTCAGGTTTTCCATTGGCTCTTTCCGCCTGATGCACTTTGAGCAGAATAGCAATGGTTATTTTGAGGTTCTTCTCCATAATAATACAGTTGTTGGTGTTTCTGCAAATCTTGCCCTGGGTGAAAGCCTTGTAATTCAGAATATTTATATTGCTGCTGCTTATAGTTTTGGTTTATGGGCTGAGAGCTTAACAGTTACTGGATACTGGGATTTGGATGTGCCCGAATATGGTTCTATGTCTCTTAGCGTTGAGGGTTCTGTTCAGTTAGTTCATTTTAGTTTGTCTGTTCCTGGAGCAGGCCTAGGTATGCCTTATTTTTATATGGAGGGCACTGCGTATATGCTCATGGGTGATGGTCAGGCTGAGTTCTGGGTTAATGTCTACGGTGAGCTTGGTATAGGGCTTTCAACTGCTGGTATGAGAGCTGGTTTTAGTATACGTCTTTTAGGTTACGTTCATATGATCTGGGATTTGCATACAGGTGTTATTTATGGTGATTATAGGTATGTTGTTGCAGCTGATGGTGTTGTATCATTAGGTATAGCATATATATCTGCAATTAGTTTTTCTTTTACCACTGAGGGTGGAGGGACTTTTACAATTAATAATAGTGTTTTTATGATGGAGATTTCAGGTTATGCTAGTTTTACTGCTGATTTTAGTTTTGGTTTTAGTATAGGTGGTCTATCATTTGGTGGTGGTGTAAGTGTAGGCGGTGGAGCTGCTTATAATGGCTCTGTTGCTATTGATCTTAGAACTGGTGATATCTATTATTCTGTTACTTTTTGGGGTTGGGCTCAAGTTAGGTTATATGGTTTTTATGCATATGGTTGGGATGTTAATATAGATCATAATAACTGGTATAATAAGAAGCTTGATCCTGATGGTCCATTTGGTTTTCTATATTATTTGGAGATTAATATCGGCAAAGTATGGATGCAGTCTGAGGGAGCTATTGATATACTCATAGCCTTTGGTGGTGTAGCATCAAGTGGTGGTTCTTTTGGTGTTTTCCTGGTTACAATGGTTGGTGCAGATATTACTTTTCCAGTGGTTATAGAAGAGTTTAGAGTTTCAACTATTAAATCAATGCCGTTTAGTGAAAAAAACGGGTTCTTGCCAGATGATCCTGCTGATATAGATAAATACATAGATTTTGATTTAAGTATAGGCTCTATTGATTTTGAAATGTATTTTAATATGTATGGTGGTATTTTTGATACGTTTATTAATCTATATGGGGAAGAATACAACGATCCCGGTATTAACCTGTGGTTTGATGGAACATGTGAAATAGAAGATATTGAGCTTCATCTTTATTCTTCAGAAGAAGGACTCGAGTTAGATGAAGATGGTAATTATATACTAGGTGATGATGATGGATATCTTAATGTGTTTTTTGATGAAATTACTTTTGACGGCGAGCTATATGTAACCATTCCGTTCCTTGTAAATATGATTTTTGCAGTGAATTATCCCTATATGCCTGATGAGAGAATCCTTGACCTTGATACAAAGGGCTCAGTCATCGTAGAAGGCTTTGAATTTGATGGATTTGCTCAAGATTTTATGGGTGGAACCGCTGCATTAAATGGTCGTGTTGGTGAAATTTCTCTAGATGTAGGTGCGTTGTGTATAGATTTTGATGTAACAGAATATGGTCGTTATGGAAATGGAGAACTGGGTAACCGCGGTGTTTTGAGTATCGGAGGCACAGGTTCTCTTACATTTAGTGATATAGGAGGAGCTGATCTAAATGGTGATGGTGATTATGATGATATCGGTGAAGAGTATCTTAATATTGATTTAGATAATGTTATGCTTAATTCTAAGGACACCGATGGTGATGGTATTTATGATTACCTTGATGGTGACATAGATGGTGATGGTATCCCTAATGAAAATGATCTTGATACTGATGGTGATGGTATACCCAATGATGAAGATGATGATATTGATGGTGATGGTATACCCAATCATTTAGATACTGATCCGTATACTCCATATTGTACTATTTTGAATATCGATTCTGATTTTAGTGCAGAAGAAATCGTTTTTTCAATGGAAGGATACCTTATTTTATACGACGATGGTACAGTTGAGGCGGATGCTCTTTTAGAAATTGATATCACAGATCTGCATTTTTCAATAAAAGAAGGTTCAAATATTCAAGATATTGTAGATGGTTGGAATATAGATATAGATGGTTTTAATCTTGACATATATTCAGCTAACGTTGATTGTTATCTTAAAATAAATGAGGGTGGAACAAAGACAATTGAGTTTGCGGGTAACGCGGATTTTGATTTAGGTTTTGGTTTTACAGCAGGGCAAGATCTTGATAACGATGGCATAATTGATGACATTGATGGGGATGGACTCCCAGATGGTAATTATATAACTGGACAGGGTAGTTTACATGCAGATGGTAGAGTATATGCCGAAATTGTGCTCAATCCTGATGGTAGCATATGTGAAGCTCATATTATGGCTGAAGGAGATATAACTGGTGTAGAAGGCGATGAGTTTGAAGGTGATGGTGCATATATTCTTTTAAATGGAAATATCCCTGCTCTTGGTGATTGGTCTTTAAACATTGAGAATTATATTGGCACCGATGGAATGCTTGAAGTTCGTATAAACACAGAAGACGGCAGTGCATATTTGCTTAATTCTCAACGTGATGCTACATGGGATGATTTTAGTTTTTCTGTGCTTGACGGTGGTATAAAAGGAGAACTTGAAACTTTTTATGGCGATCTTACTATCGAGAATTTTATAGTTAATTTAGAAATAATTGGTAATCTAGCAGAAATTTTTACATATTTTTCAAATGGTGGCGGTCTTGATGGTTTAGCCGATCCAGATAATTGGTATATCCATAGTGAAGAAGGATATCAAACAATATTCGGATTTGATTTTTCCAGCCAGTGGGGTTTAATGCTTAGTGGTTTCTTAGGTGCAGATCTTGGTGGTGTTAGTATTGGTATTACAGAGCTTTATGTTGCTCCAGGTTCAGCCGGTGAATTTGATGTTAGTATAGATGCAGATGGTAACTTTTTATTCAACTTTAATTGTGAACCTGGTGGATACGCAGAAGCCGTTTTTACAATAGATCTTTCTGAAGCTCTAGGACAAGATATCCAAATTATGCTTAGTCTTGATTCTGATTATGAAGATGTTTCATTTGCATTTGGAGATATAATAGGATTCTTATATGCTCTTGCCAATGGTGATGATATTAGTTTACTCGGTGAAGATGGATTTATCGATTCGCTTTTTGATATATTTACAACAGCTGGAAATGCATTATCTATGCTTACTGATATTATTGTAAATAACGAAGGCAATATTGGTACTATGGGTCAATATCTACTTGACTCTGTTGGCGATTATGTTGATTCTTTGCCTGATGGTCCACTTAAAGAAGCTCTTTTAGATTTGTTAGAGCTCCTTGAAGATATGGATGCCTCATGTTTCCTTGCCGGAACACAAATTGAAATGTCAGATGGCAGTCTTAAAAACATAGAAGAAATCAGAGTTGGTGATTCTGTCAGATCTTATGATGAAAGTACTGGCGAGTGGAAAACAGGAACTGTTTCTGAATTATTTCATCATAGCCCTGAAGAAATGACAGATTATTATCTAGTAATTAACAATGACTTGTGTGTTACTCCAAACCATCCTATGTATGTTGATGGTGAATGGATTGATGCAGATGAATTAGAGCTTGGTGATGTTAACGATGGAAACATGATAACCTCGATTAAACGCGTATACCAACAAGTTCCAACTTATAACTTTGAAGTATTGCCTTATCATACATATAATGTGGTATGGGGTGAATCTTCAAAATCTATTGTTCATAATGCTGGAACTGCACCAAGCGGGGGAGGACCTGCTCAAAGTGGGGGTTCTGTTAGCCCTGCTTCGCCTGATAATGATAAATTTGGTGGTGGAGGGTGTTTTCTAAAAGGAACAAAAATACAAATGGCTGATGGCTCTTTGAAAAACATTGAAAATATTCATATTGGTGATGAGGTCAGTTCCTATGATCCATTTAACAGAGAATATAAAAATGGCACAGTAAGCAAAGTATTTCATCATAGCCCTGAAGAAATGACTGATTATTATCTTATAATAAATGATGACTTGTGTGTTACTCCAAACCATCCAATTATCATTAACGAAGGTTGGATTGATGCAGGAGAAGTAGAAATAGGTGATGTATACGGTGGAAACACAATACTCTCTATTCAAAAAGTCTACGAACGTGTTCCCACATATAACTTTGAAGTAGAGCCATATCACACCTACAATATTGTATGGGGTGAAGAAAAAACATCGTCTATTGCCCACAACGCACAAGATGCTGCACAAACGGCTACTGCAGTTGATAAATATAATTGGAATATATGCTTTTTAGAAGGAACGCCAATTGCTATGGCAGATGGAATGATAAGAGACATCGAAACTATTATTCCTGGTGATGAGGTAATCTGTTATTTTCCAAGCCCTGGCGGAGATTATTTTGGTGGAGGAGTATTTAATGGAACAGTTGAGATGATAGAGCATCATAATGCATATGAAATGGTCAATGGATATATTGCAATAACCTTGGAACTAATATGTACAGATACTGATGCAATGGCTGATGCAGGATATGAACCAATAACTCTTTCTGATCCTGATCCTAATGGAAATAACACCAATGAAAATGGAACAATTACTATGACTGTTAGAGTAACACCAAATCATCCATTATTGTACACTCTTCAAAACCCACTTGAGCCTACTAACGAAGGTATTGGTACAGATATAATCTATGCAAAAGATGTTGAAGTAGGAATGTATATGTTTGGGGGAAAAGTAGTATCAATCGAAGAATTCCCTGATGAACGTTTACAATCTTATCATTTGATACTAAACACTCCTTATCCTTATCTAATAGTTTCAAGAGCTCAACAAGAATTAGTCGAAGCACTCGCAGAGATGATACAAGATGATGAACAAAATAGCATGGCTTGTGGTAGTGCAGTGGGAGTAGCAATGTTTGGAGGCTTTCAAAAAACCTGCTTTTTAGAAGATACAAAAATTAGAATGGCAGATGGTTCTGTTAAATTTATACAGGATATAGAAATCGACGATCAAGTAAAATCCTATGATGCCAAGACAAATGAGTATAAACCAGGTAAAGTAATTGATGTCTTCCATCATCCTCCTGATGAGATGGTTGAGCATTATCTTATACTAAACAATGATTTACGTATAACACCAAACCATCCTATATTTGTAAATAATGAGTGGATTGATGCAGGAGAATTAGAAATTGGCGATGACTATGGAGGAAACATAATAACTTCTATTGAGCGTGTCTATGAACGTGTTCCAACCTATAACTTTGAAGTAGAAACTTATCATACTTATAATATTGTGTGGGGTAGAGCAAATAGCTCTTCAATAGCTCATAATACTGGTGCTGATTTAGAGTTACCTGGTCAAATAGAATGGGGGGTTGTTGAGGGTGCTATAGCATCGACAAAAGCTACTCCTATTGGTGGAGGTGGTGGAGGCGGTGATGATGATGACGATGATGACGGCGGTGATGATGACGATGATGACGGCGGTGATGATGACGATGCCAGTTATGATAGTAATGTTGCCAGTAATGCTCTGCCTGCTGGTGCAAACTTGGTGTACTTTTACTTTAACAATGAAGTTTTCAACCAATTTAATTACCTAGTAGCATATAAACAATCTGAAACAGAACAAAACCTATATGAACTACATGGAATCTTTGACACCGAAGCAGGTGTTGCAGAAGAGTATATTGCTGAGCAGGATATCTGGGTTGAATGGGAAAGTAATTTACAGGAAGAAAATTCAGAAGGACAGACCCCAGTCAATAATAATTAGGTGATTTTCTAAAAATTACCTTTCTCTATTTCTTAATTTTTTAAACATATTTTGATATAATATTCTCTTACAAATCCTTATATATTGCAACTTCAGAAAATATTAAGCTTGAATATCTGATAATACTTATATAGCAAACTATATATACTAAAATTAATAAATATATTATTGTATTAATTAAATGCAATTAAATATCCTGGGGCGAATACTAATATGAAACAAAATTCAATTAGAAAAAACGCTAATTTTAAAGTCAAATCCATGAAGAATATTCTAAGTGTTTTAATTGTAATTGCACTTGTTCTTCCATCTTTTACAACAGCGGTTTCAAAAGGATTAGATACAAGCGAAGAAAACATTATTTCTGATGAAAACTTCGAAGGCGATATCGAAATATTAAGTGAAAATGAAGAAGATACAAAAAATAATCCTGTAAAATCTCTTAAATTCATTGAACGACTTGTAGAAAAATTCCCGAACTTAGGTCGTTTTCCGTTGTTTAATAGATTTTTGGTAAAAGAAGATAAAAACATAAAATTACAAGAAATAACAAACGCCGTAGTAAGTAAACTCGAAGAAAAATCGGCAATTTTTTCATCAAAATTTTCAAATTCAAAAAACTCTGAAAACAAAAAAGAAGATATCTCTTTAGAAAAATCTTCCCAAAAGTTTGGTGTTCTAAGTGAAGAACCTGGATTGGCAACTGTAGTTCCTGAAGCAGGTCATATTGCAATTATGGGAACAGGTGAGATGTCAATTGATACAACTCTTGATATAAACGGAACCATTTTAGTGACTCTTCAAGGCTCTCTTTATATGGATACAAACATGGAATCCATAGATATATGGTGGAATCTCAGCTCAGGTTATTTTGAAATAAATGCAGATGCACTCTCTGATGGAGAACCATTTGAATTACACAATTTTTTAATTGATATTAGAGACAATAATAGTAATCCACGTATACTTACCTTAAATATAGGTTTTCTTTCAGCAGATGCCGGCGGCCATATTCTTATAGAAGATAATATGGCTATAGGTAGTCTAAATCTCAACGGTGTTTTTCAAATACAAGATGTTAATGTTTCTGCAATAGATCTTCCCTTTGGAGATTTAACACTTGCAGGTTCTATTGATTTTTATGCTGAAATAGGCGCAGACGATTTAACTGTTTCATGGAATGAAACAATGATTGCAGTTGATGGTTCTGCAATAGCTGATGGTAATATTTCCATTAAAATAAGTGATTTTTACCTTAGCGCTGACTTAGGTGTAATCCAATTTGAATCATTAGATATTTATGGAGATATTTTGCTTTATATAAACTCGTTAAATGTTGACAGTTCAGATTTACCAAATGCTTCTTATTCAGATGTAATATTTTCAGTATCTGGAAAAATTACGCTTACCAATGTTTATGCAATTGTACAAGGTAAAGATTTACAAGCATCTTTAATTGATACAGAAATTTCATTATTATTTATTAGCAGAGACTCTGGAAATTATAATCATATTGAAGGATCTGGATATTTAGAGATAAAAGAGTTCAACTATTCAACCATGATTGGTTTTAAAAGACTTTTCTTAGAAGGGAATGTAGAGTTTACTCAAACCGAAACTACTCTTTATTTTTATTTAAGCGCTTATGCTCAGGTAGAAGAATTTCATCTCAGCTCAGGTGGTATTTTTGTAGAATTTAAGCTTTTAACTGCGGATGTATATGTAATACTAGAAACAGCACCTCAATCATTTAAGCTTACAGCAGGAGGATATGTCGCAGTAAAAGAATTATTTGCTTCAGCAATGGGCATAACCGTATCAATGAAATGCGGTTATATTGGTGGTAATGGTTATATATGGTTCCATGTAGGGACTTTAGATGCTCATGCATCATTGTTTTTAGCTACATCTGATACTTATATCACAGGTATGGGACATTCAGTATACTGGAGCTCTCTTTCTGCGGATGCAAGTATCGATCTTCATATTGGTGGAAATATAGAGGCAACTCTTGGTTTGACTTTATCTATTACTAATTTCAACCTAGATTCTGGGCTTATTTCTTGGACCTCTTTATATGTTTCAGCTGCAGGAAGCATATTTATTGGGGGAAATAAACTAGAATTTTCAGGATCTGGAGAACTTTCCATATCGAATGGTCATTTTGGTTCATATATTGAACATGTAACAGGAACACTTGGTGTTTATGCAGGAGGTACTGCTACTTTTAAAAACAATGGTGGTTCTATAGAATTTAGTGGCTCTGCCGGTGCTTATGTATCTGGACTCACATTTGTTGGAAGTGGTATAGGTTTAACTTTAAGTTCATTTAGCCTAAACGTTGGTGGCCGTGGAACATTTCAACCAAAGACCAATGGATTTGTATTTGATGGAACTGCAGATCTCTCTGTTTCAAGCCTAGTTGTTACTTCACCATATGATATTAACATTCCATCACTTGATTTTGAGATGACTGGTGGGCATATTGATGTTCAAGCAACAGGTGTTAGTGCTCATGTCGAGGCAAATGGTAAGATTAGTACAGGTTACGTTTCTATAAATGGGCTGCTCATTCAAACTGATTTAGATGGAAATATAGTAGCGGATCTTGATATTGGCAATGCTTTTGTTTCAATTGGCGGAAGTGGTTATGCACATGTTCATTATGAGGAATCAGCTTCCAGTGTCTTTGATGTAGACATATCGGGCTTACTCGGGTCTGCGTCAGTCGATTTTAGCAGTCTTACGTCTCCACTATCTGGGGGATCAATATCTGTTAATACAGGTGGAGGAGAACTAAATGCGAATATAATAAATGGTGCAGATGAATATTCAATAAGTGCCTCTGGAGATATTACAGGCAATTGGAACTATGGTGGAAATCAATTCCAGTGTAGTGTTTCAAGCAGTGACACTGCCAACATAGCCTTTACTTTTAAAAGAGCTGGCTCAGAATTAATCTCCATTGATGGTAGTGTGTCAAGTGCTTATGTATCAGTTGTTCTTCAACCAGGAAGTGGAAATTTCCCACTTTTACCACCTGATTATTGTAACATAATATTAAGTTTAACAGGAACCTTAGATTTCACTTTACTTGATGCTGTTAAATTTAGCTTAGGTGATACATCCGGAAGTTTGTTATGGGATAAATTTGCAGAACCTGGAAGCAGGCTTTCCATTTCAGGTGATATATCCTCTGGTGGCAGTCTGCACTGGTGGCATGCTGGATATATACAAATTCTTCCATGGCCATGGAACGAAGGAGACGTAACCCTTAAAGCAAAAGATAAAAATGGTGCTTGGAAGGCAGGATCTGCAGATGTAAACCCTGGACAAGTAAATTTCTTAGCAACAGTAAACATAGAAAATGAGGGTAGCGTTTCATATAGATATGATTTCTTCTGGGGAGATGGAACACCGGGTGAATCAAAAAACTATCCAGATTCTAACTGCTTAGCAAGTCATGAATATCAAGGTTATGGATCATATACTGCCGAGGTAAAAGTTTATGAAGATAACTGGTTAATAGGTGTTTCTCAAGTAACAGTTAACATAGGTACTATTGATGTATCATTGAGTTCCAACAAAAGAATATATAACTTAAATGAGCAGGCTACGTATACAGCGTCTGTTAACACAGATAACTCTAATAATAATCAAAACCATAACAATTATGACTCTTTTGCATCAGATACTTTTTCTTATGTTTATGATTTTAACTTTGGTGATGGTGATGAAGAAACTCAAGGTCCTAAAGGAACTTCAGCTATAGCAACTGATGAATGTAACAAAGCAAGTGGTATGCTTTCAAAAATAAAGGTAACAGTAGATGTAACAGAGGTAGATTCTTCAGGAAACCCGACAGGAAGAGCAGGCTCTGCATCTTGCTCCATAAATGTTCTTGGTGGTCTTTTAGTAACACTTCGTGCAAG
Source organism: uncultured Thermoplasmatales archaeon (assembly GCA_964597365.1). Taxonomy (GTDB): domain Archaea; phylum Thermoplasmatota; class E2; order DHVEG-1; family DHVEG-1; genus CAZKUB01. Next base: position 55,883 of record CAZQXW010000006.1, read on the forward strand.
TAAAAATCTACCAGAAGTAGGCGAGGATGTGTATTTCACTGCAAAAGTTTTAAGAGATGATTCTTCAAGTTCTTCTTCAGAATCAACAAATTTTGATTCAGCATCATATGAATCAGCTAACGGAGTTTATGAATATAATTTTGATTTTGGCGATGGTTTAGGAGCAAGTAATGGTCCGACACCAGAGACATCTGTCACTGAAATTCATGCATATGGTGAAAAAGGTGCAAGACTTGCAGTTGTTACTGTAACTAACACAGAGACAGGTGCTCAGGGATTTGGATATGCAGCGGTACTAGTTAATGGTGGACTTTCTGTAACTCTTACAGCTTCACCTAAAACACCTGCTGTAGAAGAACAAGTAACATTTACTGCAACAGTTTCAGAGGATGATTCTAGTTCTAGTCAACCAAGTGATACTAACAATTATGCATTGTTTGCTGGTAATGACTATGAATATACTTTTGAATTTAGAGATGGAACTAGTGAAACTGTTAATACCAACTCTGTAACTCATGCTTATTTAGAACCTGGTACGTATATTGCCAAAGTCACAGTTGTAGGTGATGAAATAGCAGGTGCTGCTCAGACTACAGTTTATGTAGGCTCTGGAGATATTGTGTGTTCTCCTGAAGTATTAGATTTTGGATTAATTAATCCTGGTGAAACAAAAACACAATCATTCACAGTTACAAACGTTGGTGATATTCCTATTAACTGGGCAAGTACTCATGGTGGTTCAAGTGTAAGTCGTAGTCCTGGATCAGGGTCATTAGGACCCGGTGAATCAACAAGTGTATCTGTAACTGTAACAGCGCCAGAGGGTGGAAGCAATAGTAATTCTGAGAGTAACAACCAAGCCTCTCAGCAGGCTGAATCAACCATTTACAGCTCTCTTTCTTCAAATTCTATAATGTTTGAATCTGAGGAGGAACAACAAGTAACTGCTGCTCCCTTATCTGGCGGAAACAATCATAATGAAGACATGATCCGAGTGTACAACACAGCACAAGATTCAGATGATTCTGATACAGTTGTAATTTCATATGATACGAAGAGGTCTTCACCTGTTGCTGATGCAGGTATATCAATGACAATCAGTCAGGCAAAATCAAATGTTGCTTATCAAACAATTCCACAAACATTCATTAATTCTCAGGGGCAACCAATGTCTATAGACAATAGTTATTCTGTCAAAGCCAAGTCCGCAGGAAACTATGATGTTGAGCAATATGGAACAACAGTAGCTCAGAATGTAGGATCTGCAGAGGCCGCCCAGAGTTATGCCGCAACAGGAGGTCAAACAAATGAGGATGATGAAGATGATGAAGATAGTGATAGCAGTAGCAGCAACTCTTCTTCTGAGCAGTCTGAACCAGCTGTATTGCTTAGTTACAATAGCTTTTCAAAAGAAAAAGACGATTCTGACTCTATTTCAGATTCAGAAGAGGATGATGATTCCAAAGTATCAGTACAATTCAATGGTGCAGGGACAATACTTTCGACCATTAATGATTCGGAATATTTCCCATCACAACAGTTAGGTGATCCTTTCTTCTTTGGATGTGGTCTTTTTATTCAACCAGAATCAGTATCAATTGAAAATGTAAAACAAGGGGATAGTGTTATATCAAGTGTTGGATCTAGTACTATATATTCTACTTCTAACCCTGAGGTATTTACAAAAACTAGTCATTTAAATTGCAATGTAGATTATGTTACTATCGGAATCGAATTAAATTATATTGGTCTCGTTGCAATTGATATAGAAACCGGTCAACCAATTGGCCCAACCATAGATTTTTCATCAGAATTTAGTGTTACATCTGATTATCTTGTTTTGGTAAATGGAAATTATATTCCGGCATCAAAAGTAAAAGTAGGAGATAAACTTTTTAATCTTGGTGGAAAAGATGGCTATGATATGGTAGTAAAAAGTGTTGAGCATAATTATGGATATGTAAAAGGTGTTTTTGATTTAACCTTGTCAGGGTTTGGTGGTTTCTTTGCAAATGGCGGTATTGTAAAATCACCAAATAATTATGGTGCTGCTGATAGCTGTTCCGGAGTTTTGTTTGATTCCTATATATATGTACCAGTAAGTCAAACGCAAGATTCTGAGGAAAACGTTATAACTTTATCTTCGCTGAATCAACAAAGTTTTTCAGGTTTTAACCAGGAGAGTTTATTTGCTAAGAAATCTTCTGGAAAACTTCAAAGTGTACTACAAAACATGATTAAATTACTTGTAGAAAAATTCCCCTCACTTGCTAACATCAAGCTTTTTGAAAGATATTTGGAAGATGATGAAGAAAGCGCAGATGATTCTTCTGAAACACAGGATGAGCCAGCTGATGAACAAGAAGACAGTAATGATAATGAACAGGAAAACATCAATGATGATGAAAATAATGATGCTGATGATATCCAAGATGATGTGGGTGAAGAAGACACGGACAGCAATCAAGATGATTCTGCCCAAGACGATTCTACACAGGATGATTCTACAGATGAAATAATTAATCAAATCGATGAAGATTATGAGAGCTCATATGAACCAGTGGATATACACTCTGTACAGTTTTTCTGGGACTTTGGAGATGGAGAAACTGGATTTGGAGTAAACCCTGTTCATATTTATGATATAGATAAAAAAATAATGGAAGAGCCAGACAGTTTAGTTAACAATGAAGTAACATATAAGGCTATACTTATGATAATAGATGAAAACGGCAATATTGTTTCAAGCGATACGATGTCTATTACAATTGGAATAGATGAAGATTCTCAATCATACATATTTTCATCAAACAATATTATTTTCTAAAATCAACTATTTTTTTCTTTTATAAAATCTAAGATATTCTTAATCTTAATTCTCTCTTGTTCGGTTGTATCTCTATATCTAATAGTCACGGATTCATCATCAATACTGTCATGATCAACTGTTATACAAAAAGGAGTTCCTACCTCATCCATTCTAGCATAACGGCGACCTATGGTCCCACCCTCGTCATAGTAAGTAGAAATACCTGCAGCTCTTATAGTTCTGTCAATTTGAGATGCAATTTTTACAAGTTTATCATCACTTACAAGAGGAAACATCCCAACTTTTATCGGAGCAATCGCAGGTTTTAATTTCAAAAATTTGTATTCCTCTCCTTTCTTTTTTGTCTCAATATAACTATGTTCAAGGATCATATACAAAATACGATCAATTCCGTATGAGGGCTCAATTACATGAGGAATGAATTTATCTCCTGTAATTTTCTCGGTTTTCTCAACTATTTTAAAGCAATCATCTGGAATTTTTATTTTTTCACCATCAACATCTAAAACAATTTTCTTTTCTTCTTTTACATCCATCTTTTCAAGCAAGTCTTTTATTTTACCTGCTTTTCCTTTAAACAATGGGCCAAGTTTGCCCATATCTGGAATTACTCTTTTTACTTTCACTGTTTTTGGTTTTTCATATTTTCTCTGTGCATACATGTCATTTCCAGATGCTTTAACATGTGAATCAAGATCATATGCTGATCTGTCTGCAATGCCGACACATTCGACCCAGCCGAAACGCTCACTGTAAAGCTCTGCATCCCAGCACTCCTGAGCATAATGTGCTAGTTCATCATTGCCGTGTTTTCTAAAGCGAAACTTTTTAGGATCGACTCCTGCAGAAAGTAAGAAATCTTGTGTAAGATACATATAATATGCAAGAGCTTGATTATTAATTACTCCAGTGTCTACTGCTTTTTGCATAGAAATTTTCATTTCTTTTACATTGTCAAAAAGGTAGAGTTCATGTTTTTTAACATTTTCAAATTCTGGATGAGTTTTGTCTTTAGGGTCGAAGAATACCTCTGCTTCAGCCATGTTAAACTCACGTTGGCGTATAGTTCCTTGCCTGGGTGATATTTCGTTCCTATATCCTCTGCCGACTTGAATTACTCCAAATGGCAGTTTTTCACGTGCATATCTATATAGAAGATGAAAATTGGTAAAAATTCCTTGAGCCGTCTCAGGCCTCAGAAAAGCATCACGGGTGTTTCCAATACCAATTGTTGTTGAAAACATTAGGTTTACAGGATAAGGATTCTTCAATACTTCTCCGCAATTCGGGCATTTTACTTTTCCTTTTTCTGCTTCTTTCTGAGGATCAGATACTTCTTCTACAAGACCCTCGAGTTTAAACGACTGCTTGCATTTTTTACAATCTACTGTAAGGTCGGTAAATTCGTCTACATGGCCAGATGCTTTTAAAACATCAAATAATGTCACTGTAGGGGTACTGATTTCTATACAGTTATCTTTTAAAAGATAGTATTTTCTCCAGTGGTTCTCTATATTGTTTTTTAGTTGTGATCCAAGCGGTCCGTAGTCGTAAAAGCCAGCGACTCCTCCATAGATTTCAAATGAAGGATAGATAAAACCACGTCTTTTTGCAAGCATCATTAATTTATCAAATACATCTTGGGCCATCTTCAGGTCTCCATTATGCTTATACAAAAAAAGATAATAAAAGTTGGGAATTTAAAGCCAATAGGCCATAAGGTCTATGTCTGTTACCATTCCAATTAGTCTGTCTTCCGAGTCTACTACAGGCATGTGACTTATTTTGTTTTTAACTAGTTTTTTTGCAACATCGATTATTGGAGTGTTCTTTGTTGATTTTACAACGTTTGAAATCATTACTTCTTTGACTGGTACTGATGGTAGCGCTACTTCTGAGGTTGAATAATGAAGTCTTACTGTATCGCGTATTCCTTCCCATGTCCATTCATCTTCATCTCCACCCATTCCCATGTCTGTTTGAGATACGCTTTCACGTATGTGGCTTAGTTTGAATAAATCTCCATCTGTGACTATCCCACATAGTTTACGGTCATCATTTAAAACAGGTAGAGCGTTTTCATGTGTGATATTTATGATTTCCATTATTATATCAATTGGTGTGTCCTGATGAACTGGTACTACTAAGTTCGTATAGTAGTTCTCTATTGGTTCTTTAGCATCTTCTGGTAAATGTTTTAAAACGTCTGTAGGGCTTACTATTCCTATCAGGTGGCTTCTGTTATTTAGTACTGGAAGGCCGTGTATTCTATGCTCATATAAAATTTTTGCAGCATCTACTAGGTCGTGGTCTGGTTTTATTGAATGAAACTCATCGCTCATGATAAGTGCTAATTGGTCTTCATCTGGGTTTTTGAAAATATCGCTTCTTGTTAAAACACCTGCAACGGTTTTTGTGTCTTTTTTAAGTATTGGCATTCCTGAAACATTATGTTTTGCAAGAACGCTGAGAGCATCTTTTATTGTTCCTGGAACATATGCAACAATTAATTCTTTTGACATCACATCTTCTACTTTCACATTTACCCCTCAATTTTTAACAAACTGAAATATATAAAGGCTTTAATGTTTTTTCGTCGAGTACTACAAATTCAGCCTTTGAGTTGGGACCAAGAATGAAGGAATCATGATTTAAAGCTTTCCTTGAGCTGTATGTATTCATTAAGAGTAAATCTTCTACGCTGTAGCAGTTGTATTTCTTTTTTATAAATATGATTTCGTCAAGAATGCTTGGTGAATTAATCATGGCATTATCTGTTCCGATTAGAACTTTTACTCCAGACTTTTCAAGTAATTCTAAATCAGTTTTAATGCCAAAAAAATTGTTTGAACGCGGGCAAACAACAATTGGTACGCTGTTTTCATTTACAACTTCGAGATCTTGCTCTGTGGCTTTTATCATATGAACTAAAAAGCTGGGTTTTAGGTCAAGTATAAGGTCTATATCTTCCCTTGCTTTTTCACTTGCGTGTATTGCAAAAATCTTGTTTTTTTTCTCTACCTCTTTTGCAATTTTTTGAATTTCTGAATAGTTCCATTCTGAAATAGAGCTAAGCCCAATGCCGTCTGAATTATTGAGTAGAATATCGATTTCATTTTTGTCATATTTCAGCTCTTCAGGTCTGGATAATATTGTTGCAGAGGTCTTCCAGAGACTTAGAGCAGTTTTTAGCTGGCAAATGCCTTTTATCCCTCCTTCTCTGAATTCATAGAAATGTTTTGTGCCAGTTTTTTCCATTGTGTTTATTGATTCTTCCATTCCATCGATTATTTCTTCTTCAGATGCTTCTTTTAGCAGTTTGAATTTCAAACCATCTGGTGGTTCTACAAGTTCTTCAAGTTTTTTTGGAAGAGTGATATTTTTATTTCTTACAAAGGAGTCACCAATGTGTGTATGTGCATTGATAAAAAGAGGGCAGATCACTCCTTTTGCAACTGGCTTTTTTGGAGGATTTGTTTTTCCTACTTCTACTATTTTTTTTCTTTCAAATCCTATGTATCCTTTTTCAAATCCGTTTTTTGTAAGTATTTTACCAGCTGTGTATTTCATTTTAAAAATCTTAATAAAAGCTCTATGTTTAAATGTTATTTGTCTACTATTTTTTGATTTATTAACCATAATGTTTATTAAAAACAATATAATACGTCGCCTGACGTATTAATAGTTTGACAAAGTTTTTTGTCATCTCAATATTTTGAAATAAACGAGGGAGGACTATGTTAAATAAGACAATCGGCGAAATACTTGACGAAACGGCAGAAAAATTTCCAAATAATGATGCTTTAGTATATGTTGATAGAAAATTGAGATATACTTATAAAGAATTTAAAGAAAAATGCGAGCGAATCGCAAAGGGTCTTATGGCTCTTGGAATAAAAAGAGGAGATCACATTGCTGTTTGGGCTTATAATGTCCCTGAATGGGTTTTACTTCAGTTTGCATCAGCAAAAATAGGTGCCGTGCTTGTAACAGTTAACACTTATTATAAATCTCATGAGCTAGAATATTTGTTAAAACAGTCCGACTCAACTACTTTGTTTTTAGTCCATGGTTTTAAGGATGTTGATTATGTAGAAATTACAAACAAGGTTGTGCCTCAGCTTAAAGATTCAAAGCCTGGAAAACTTTCTCATCCTGAACTTTCTTATCTAAAAAATGTTGTATACATTGGTAAAGAAAATTATCCTGGAATGTTTAATTTTGAAGAAATTGAAAAAATGGGTGAAAAAATCTCGGACGAAGAACTTTCAGAAAGGCAAAATTCACTTGATCCTCAGGATGTAATAAACATGCAGTATACATCTGGTACTACTGGTTTTCCAAAAGGAGTTATGCTTACTCACTATAATATCCTGAATAATGCTTATTATGTTGGAAATGTAATGGATATGACTGAAAAAGATAGAATGTGCATACCTGTCCCTTTCTTCCATTGCTTTGGTTGTGTTCTATCGACTCTTAATTGTGTGGTTCATGGCTCTGCTATGGTTCCAATTGAGATGTTTAAAGCAGAAAAAATTCTTGAAGCAGTAGAGCAGGAAAAATGTACAGCTCTTCAAGGAGTGCCTACTATGTTTATCGCAGAGCTTGAGCATCCTGATTTTGCTAAATATGATCTTTCGAGCTTAAGGACTGGTATCATGGCAGGTGCATCATGTCCGATTGAGGTTATGGTTAATGCCATGAGCAAGATGCATCTTCAGGAAATCACGATTTGTTATGGTCTTACAGAGACTTCACCTGTTCTTACTCAGACCCGTCGAAATGACCCTGTTCAAAAACGTGTTGAAACCGTTGGAAAAACCCTTCCGGAGGTTGAAGTAAAAATTGTTAGTCCAGAAACAGGTGAGGATGTACCAGCAAATACACCTGGTGAGCTGGTCGCTCGTGGCTATGGTGTAATGAAAGGTTATTATAAGATGCCAAAGCAGACAGAATCAGTTATTCGTGATGGCTGGCTTCATACAAAAGACCAAGCTGTAATGGATGATGATGGATACTTTAGTATAATGGGCAGAATTGATGATATGATAATACGTGGTGGAGAAAATGTTTATCCTCGTGAAATAGAGGAATACTTGTATACAAATGATAAAATCGAGGATGTATCAGTTGTTGGTGTTCCAAGTAAAAAATATGGTGAAGAGGTAGCAGCTTTTGTTAAACTTAAAGAGGGAAAAACTGCTTCTGAAAATGAAATCAAAGAATTTTGCAAAGAAGGAATATCGAGATTTAAAATTCCAAAGTACATTTTATTTACTCAGGAGTTTCCAATGACTGCCAGCGGTAAGATTAGAAAAGTTGAGCTTAGAGAAATGGCTAAAGACAAATTGAATCTTGAAACTGCAAAAGCTTAATATGCTCTTATTTGTTTAGCAAAGACTACTTGAGGGAGGCTTATAGTTTATATGAAAAAAGAATACAAAGATGGAGACATTGTAATTACTATTAATCTTGATAAATGTGAAGGCATTGGTGAATGTGTAACGGTTTGCCCTGTTGATATCTTTGAAGTAGTCGATGGCAAAGCAATATGTAAAAATGTTGGCGAGTGTATTGAGTGTTGTGCTTGTGTCAATGCTTGTCCAAAAGATGCAATTGAGCATAGTTCTTGCTAATTTTTTTCTTTTTCTATATAGATTCTATCCAAAAGGTTTAAATACTATCTTGTAATGTATGTTAAATTGTAATGATTACAAAATAGTAACCATTACACAAAAAGGTGAGCATTTGGAAAAATACGTAAAAATACTCAAAGAAAACAATCTAAAAATCACACCACAGAGGATAAGAATTCTAAAATATCTAGATTCTCACCGAACCCATCCCACCGCAGATGAAATATATGTATCCCTCAAAAAAAGCATCCCATCGCTTTCAAAAACCACTGTCTACAACAGTTTGGATGTCCTTAAAAAACATGGGGTAATCCAAACTCTTTCCATCTGCGGATCCGAACACAGATATGACATAAAACATGATATGCATCATCACTTTTACTGTAAGAAATGTGGTAAAATAATCGACATAGACATCAAATGCCCAAATGTTGATAAAGTAATCAAAGAGGGTCACAGAATAGATGAAGTACATGGATACTTCAAAGGTCTATGTAAAGAATGCGTAAAAAAGGAGAAAAAATGAACCCAAAAGCATTGCATAAAATATCATATGGATTATACATCGTCAGCTCAGCATACAAAGATAAGCTGAACGGCCAAATTGCAAATGCTTTATTTCAAGTTACAGCAAAACCACAAATAATTGCAGTAAGTATAAATAAAGAGAATTTAACACATGACTATATCTCAAAAAGCAAAGCATTCAGTGTATCTGTACTAAATGAAAAAACACCGATGAAACTCATTGGAAAATTTGGGTTTAAAAGTGGACGAGACATTGATAAATTCAAAGAATGCGACTACAAAATCGGCAAAACAAAATGTCCGATGTTAAACGATTTTACAATTGCATATTTTGAAGCAAATGTAAAAGACCAAATAGATGTAGGGACTCATACGATTTTTATAGGTGAAGTTGTAGATGCTGAGATTTTATCTGATGAAAAACCAATGACCTATGATTATTATCATCAGGTAAAGGGAGGATACTCTCCAAAGTCGGCACCTACTTATGTTGAAGATATGGATAAACCAAAAGATAAAAAAATAGAAAATAAGGAGGAAAAAAATATGGACAAATATGTATGTGACGTATGTGGATATGTTTATGATCCAGAAAAAGGCGACCCAGATAATGGAGTAGAACCAGGAACAGCTTTTAGTGATGTACCAGATGATTGGTTATGTCCTGTATGCGGCGCACCAAAATCAGAATTCTCAAAGCAGGAGTGAAAAAAGTTTTGAAAAAAGTAGAACTCAAGCCAGAAATCTACTGGGTAGGTGGAATTGACTGGGATATTAGAAACTTCCATGGATACGAAACACCCAGAGGAACAACATACAACGCTTATCTTATAATAGATGAAAAGATAACACTTGTAGATACCGTAAAACACTACAAATTCGATGAAATGATCTCAAGAATAAAAGAAATCATAGACCCATCAAAAATAGACTACATCATTTCAAATCATGTGGAAATGGATCACTCAGGCTCAATTCCAAAAATTAAAAAACTATGCCCAAAAGCAAAAGTTGTAACATCCACACGAGGAGAAAAAGGACTTAAAAAACACTACAAAGAAGATTACAACTACAAGGTAGTAAAATCAGGTGAAACCCTTTCAATCGGAAAAAGAACACTTCATTTCGTACATATCCCGATGGTTCACTGGCCAGACTCAATGGTAACATATATTCCTGAAGAAAAGTTGCTACTTCCAAACGATGCCTTTGGCCAGCATATAGCTAGCTCAGAGCGTTTCGATGACGAGATAGACTGGGGAATACTCAAAGAAGAAGCTGCAAAATACTATGCAAATATAGTGATGCCATATGGTGATCAGGTAGTAAAAGCACTAGAAGTAGTTGGAAAACTAGAAATTGACATGGTAGCACCAAGTCACGGTATAATATGGCGCTCAAAAATCCCAAAGATTCTGGAAGAATATAAAAAATGGGCAAACTTTGAACCAGAAAATAAAGCGCTTATAATTTATGACTCGATGTGGGGTTCTACTGAAAAACTTGCTTACAGCCTCTTTGAAGGTCTAGAAGAATCAGGCACCCCTGTTTCTATTAGAAACCTAAATGACACACACATGTCTGATATTATAACAGAAGTATTGACTTCAAAGCTAATATGCCTTGGCTCACCTACTTTAAACAATGGTATGATGCCTACAATGGGTGGATTTTTAACCTACTTAAAAGGCCTGAGACCCAGAAACAAAACAGGTTTTGTATTTGGCTCATATGGCTGGGGAGGTCAAGCAGTAAAAGAAATTGAAAAAATGATAGAACCGCTATCTTGGGAGTATCCTGAGAATAGTGTAAATATTAATTATATTCCGGAAGAAAAAGATCTTAAAAATATGAAAGAAATTGGAAAAAAACTTGGAGATAAAATTTAAAAATAGGGAGGAAAAAATTATGCTTTCAAAAATACCAATTGATTTAAAGAAAATAGGTGCAGAAAATATTGATAAAGAAATAATAAGAGCAGGACTTATTGCAGAGTTAGATGCCATAAATCTTTATGAAGAAATGGCTGCTCTAGCAAAAGATGAAGTTATAAAAAAAGTTCTTCTTGATATTGCAAAAGAAGAAAAAGAACACGTTGGGGAATTTCAGACTCTTCTTTTAATGTTTGATAAAGAACAAGTAGAAGAACTTGAAGAAGGAAAAGAAGAAGTAGAAGAATTGATGGAGGAATAAAAAAATGGAAGAAATGAAAATGCCACTTATTGGGGATAAATTCCCAGAGATGCAGGTGCAAACAACTCATGGAATGAAAAAACTACCAGATGCGTTCAAAGGCAAATGGTTCATACTATTTAGCCATCCAGCAGATTTTACACCAGTATGTACTACAGAGTTTGTAGCTTTTCAAAAAAGATACAAAGAATTTAAAAAACTAAATACTGAGCTTATTGGCCTTAGTGTTGATCAAGTATTTTCTCATATCAAATGGGAAGAATGGATAAAAGAAAAACTCAAAGTAGAAATCGAATTTCCGATAATTGCAGATACTGGAAAAGTTGCAAACACGCTTGGCCTTATTCATCCTAATAAGGGTAGTAGTACAGTAAGAGCTGTATTCATGGTAGATCCAAAAGGAATCATCCGTGCAATTCTTTATTACCCACAAGAACTGGGTCGTAATATGGATGAGTTCCTGCGTATGATCAAAGGCTTTCAAGTTTCAGAAAAACATGGTGTTGCAATACCTGCAAACTGGCCAAAAAATGAGCTTGTAAAAGATAGAGTAATAATTCCACCAGCAACAGATGTTAAAGCTGCAAAAAAACGACTTAAAGAACACGAGTGCTATGATTGGTGGTTCTGTCATAAAAAACTATAATATAGGAGTTGAAAAAAATGGCAAAAGTAAAAGTATTTAGATGCAGAATATGCGGAGATCCATATATAGGATTAGAAGCACCTACAAGGTGTCCTTTTTGTGGCGCAG
>CAZQXW010000007.1:0-67303 GCA_964597365.1 uncultured Thermoplasmatales archaeon
GCGAGTTCTTCAATATGGTCGGCGGTTTGATGCTTGCCTTCATTCCGTGACCGTACAACCAACTTCCGTAACCACTCTGCTATCTCTTTGTTATCCATCTTCCTGTTCCTCCAACCAATCTGGTCGGTTTTCAAGCACCCATTCCGACACGTCCACGGTCCGCTTTTCGACCGGCTCACACGCCCATGGCACATACTCGCTTACCACGGCTTCGACAAACGTTTTCGCAGCCTCTTCCATAGCGTCGGTAGGCTCCGTCCATTCAGCGTCTTCGCCGCCGTAGTTTTCGTCCAAGTGTTCGAGCAGGTTTTCCAATATCCATTCGTCGAACGAACCGGAAGTCACTTTCATCCGTGAATAGCCAACCAACTCGACGGTCTCTGGCCACTCGTCATCAAGGCCGTCGAGGTACATTTCGACCGCCTCATCTGGGTCGGTGTACTGTAGGTTAACCGGGTCGCCGACTGCCCAAAACGCTATCTCGCGCTTTTCGTCGTTCATCGTCTATGCCTCCTGCGCTTCCTCTCCTTCCTTGCCCGCACTACCGTTTCGCCAGGGTTTACGCTACCGTTTCTGCTGTGGTCACTCATGATTTGCCTCCCTTTGCGTCGGTTCAACAAACTCACGGTACAGGCGTTTGATATCCTCGGTTCGTAGGTGTATCTCCTGCGGTGGTATGTAGTGGTCAGCCTCCGTCACGTCGGTCGGCACGAAAAGCAGTACCGTACCTGCGTTGGTCTCCCGAGCTGTTACCCACTCGTTTATCGCTACCGCTTTATACTCCTTCATGGTCCGCCTCCATTGCCACTGCTTCGGGTCGGGTTACTACTATCCCAACTTCCCGGTTAATCAAACGGCTTGAGCCAAGATCGTCGTGAAAATCCATCTCAGTAACGTAAGCTCTTATGTCATCCCCTTTTCCCCATTCCTCTACTGGAGGTATATCAACCACCTTCTGACGTGGGCCGCATACGTGGGCGGGTTTCCATTCGATTTCGTCCCACCGATAACAGGCGCGTTCTCTGTTGATTACGCCGTATCCCGTTGTCCCACCGACTAACCCGAGTGCCCACGGCATATCTCCGCAATCACGCCACCACACAACCGTCCCCGGCTCGGGCAGCGGCGGGTCAAGGTCTTCGAATAAGCTTTCTAACAAGCGCCATTTTTCTTTGACACTGTGAGTATTACTACTCATGATTGCCCTACCGTTTCTTGCTATCTCTTTGTTAGTCATCACTTTCACTCCTTATCCAACTCGGCGAGGAGGGCGTCGGCTTGCTTTATGGCCGCCTCTCGGATTTGGCTTCCAGTTAAAAATTGTGTCGTCCCGGCTGATAGTAGTCCTTGCATAGCCGCCTTCGCTGCCTGAAAGCGGTCGCTTCGGCGTTCGTCTGCAATTACGTTTCTCAGCCGCGCATTCTCGGCTCGTAGGCGACGTACTTCATCGACTATCGCGTGCTCTGCCGGGTCGAAATAGCCACGACGCTCAATCACGCCAAGAGCGCCGTCAATCCCTACTTCCATCGCTCTCCTCCGTCTCGGACCTATTCGGTTCCTCTCGCCCACGGGAACCGCCGTGGTTCTCTGTCTCAGCAAGGGCGGTTCGGGCATGTTCGTGAAGAGCCTGCACTCCCGTTGGCCTTCCGCAACTACAGCGGTTTGTGCCTGTGTTTGATGCACCGAATATCCATTCCAACGCATCCCTCAGCCGTGCATTCTCGGCTCGCAGCGTAGACAACTCATCATCGCTGGGAACTTCCTTCAGAACCTTATCGATAAGGTGGATTCTTGATTGAGCACAACAACTAACCGATGATGCGTCATCAAAGGCTCGACGCCTCTCTACAGCACATCGACGTTCCCGAAGCAGTACGTCTCGTAACGTCACAACGTCTTCCTGCATTATTCCGACCTACCGATCCTCGGCTACCGGCTCCTCTCTCCGAGCCAACCAGTCACATGCGGGTTGATATCCCTCTTCACACATCCGCTGCATGAGCTTTGCGGTATGATCCTGCACCCGCTGAACCATCTCCTCCGTCTCCTGCTCGCTGATCTCTTCCTGCCCAGTCATCCCGGTATTACAGGAAACCACCAGTACAAACACCATCAACACCATCAGAACTTTCATGTTATCCTCTCCCGATCTCAGTTATTGTGTGTCTCATTTCATCAAACCTTCACTTGAACATAATCGTATCATGACGTGAAACCTTACACACAAAAGGCCGAAGCAAGATCGCTCTCACTTCGGCCCTATGGCAAAGACAGGATTCGAACCTGCACGATCCCTACACCCCCTTTCCGCCTCTCCCCATACGCTGTTTCGTTTTTCGTTCTATATCACGCTTCCGTGATGCTGGAACACGATACACATGATCGCTCGGCAGATACGGATCACTGTTCGGGTAGGGCATCTGATTGATCGTCTGGCTCTTCCTGAGTCGCTTCTCTCGCTCATTCATACTCAACGTTCCCACTACGTTCCTGTACACCTTCAGCAACGCACCGCCGAGTACCAGCAGGGACAGCATACCCATCGCTCCTACCCAGACCGCTGTGAGCACAAGTCCCCCTGCTTCCCATACGCTGAGTTCCGTGTCGAAGACCCATGCCTGTGATGCTAACCCTACCGCAGCGTATACCACGAACCCGGCTGCCAGTAGTCCTACAACCGCCAACCCTGCTACCACATGCTTGAACATTCTCTCACTCCTCCTCGTCTATGGTTACGTCTACGTTGACATCTCTGTCATAGACCTCCTGAATCTCCTCCATCAACGCCGCAAGCTCTGAAATCTCTTCGATCTTCTCCACGACCACCTCACCTTTCACCTCGACCATCGTGGGAATATTCGCTTCTGCGGAGCCGATCTCTCGAATCCTCTCTACCACCGCCTCCACCACATTCGCGGGTACCGTGGCATTGATTAAAAACCGTACTGTCTTCATCTTCTCTTTCTCCTATCGTGATCCCAGTCATCGAACTTTCCGTATATCCTTCTATACGCTACGATCAAACTGACCAGCCCAGTAAGCACTGAAAAGACCACCATAACCAGCAACCATACAGAGGTCAGTCCTACCAACGCGTTAGTCCATAAAGAGGACCAGACAGTGTAGTCCAACGTGACACTATTGCTCTCATCCAGTATCAGAGAGATCACAACGTTTCCTACCACCGAGCCACAGGCAAACAGAACAATCGCTGCACCTATCATCGAGACTGCGCTTGCCATGTGTTTCGATATCCTATTCATCTCCAACTCCTTCCTCAGAAACGGTGTCTTCCATCCTCCAGAAAGTCTTTCCCTCGGACCTTGTTGAGCACCTGTACCCATGACCTGAACTCTACCGCTCGATCATCGATATACCACGTTGCTGGGAGTTTCCGATTGGTGACGCCTACCACATCTGAGTCATTCCAGAAGAGTTGATCCTTCGGTATGACTACCATCTCGAACGGTCTCTTCTTCCACGAGGTCCTCCACCATGAAACGATCTGGTGCGGGTCCCGTGTACTGAGGATAAACACAGGATACCCCAACCTCATCAGATGGGAGATGCTGCCGATACTTCCCGGTATCACATCATCGTAGATCGAGCCGTCCTTCCATCCCTCTCGATACGCATGAATCACACCATCGAAGTCTACTGCGATTGCTTCCTTACTATGATCCATTCTTCTTCTCCTTTGCCTGCCGAATGATGTCGTACACCTTTCCTCTCAGTATCCCGTTGTTTGCAAGTGCTGCATGCACCTTCATCCACTTGGCACTGGCTTTATCTATGTAGGATCTCTTTCCTTGAGCGTGTGCGTCGGAGTCGATTACTCGAAGTAGTTCTGAATGATCTTCGAACTGTATCACCGTGGCCTCAAACTGTTCCTTCTCATCTCGGAGCACATAGAACTCCACGTTCCCCAGTTCCATTACAGCAATTCTCCAATCACCTGATAAAGCTCTTGATCAGACATAGTGGCAACCGGACGCCCTTTGTAATTAGCTATCCCCACGTTATCCAAAAACGTACTACTACCCGATCCAAAGGCAACCTGATACGTAATAATCTTAGAACGCACCCATGCTCTAAGATTCTCCGTCTCGTCTACTTCCAATCTGAACTTATCCCACCAACCCTCTCCTAACACACGCCGTACCACCAGTAGAGTCGAAGCCTTTGGTAGAACCGTTTCCAACACCATCCCCTCAGTTACCACCCCTCCCCGAAGAACAGTATCAACTAAATAGAATCGATCACTCTCTCGGTGCAGTATGAGAAGTCCTCCATCCATAGTCTTCCAAAGTCCTCGGGCACTCACTCAATACCCTCCTAACGTATGATACATGCGAGCTAATTCTTCCCCCGCTGCCGACGACTGTATACCCCAATTACGAGAGATGTTCTGTATAGAATAGACTTCTCCAAAGTTTGGAGTATGAAGATCGAACAACACATTACAAGGCCGTTGAGGGAGTCGGGATTCCAGCAACAACCTATGCCGCATACCTTCAGGGATATCAAAAGGAGGTCCCTCTAACAAGAAAACGAGATAGGCATCTACGGGCTGACTATGAACACTAAGAACCTGACAATCGTACTGAAGCCGAATCAAACGCTCCGAGTCAGGCTTCCACAACCCATCAAGACGTAGTTTCTGCACCGACATGGCATTTTCTTTTCTCCACCAATCAGATGCCTGATCCAACGCAGGGTCTTCTACCATCCCGTGGTATCGTCTGTGAAACTGTTCGAGGTCCACCAACTTCCTCCTCCAGAGGTCCAAGTAGTAATCACTACCGAGGGTCTCGGCTGCGGCCTGTTCACCCGCAACTTCATCAACCGATCATAGGCTTGCTGAAGCTTTACAAACTCCTTCTGATCGCCCCCAGCATCCGGGTGTAGCTTCAAACTCTTCTTTCTGAACCGACGCCTAATCTCTTTCTTCGCTTCATCGAACTTCTTCGTCACTGCCTCGAATGTGTCCGCAGTCAAGTACCCTTCAAGCCACTGGCGAGAAAGTCCCATCATCTTTAGGTCGCCTTCTATGGTTGGTCGCTGGTCCATT
Organism: uncultured Thermoplasmatales archaeon; assembly: GCA_964597365.1. GTDB lineage: Archaea > Thermoplasmatota > E2 > DHVEG-1 > DHVEG-1 > CAZKUB01. The sequence goes on from CAZQXW010000007.1 coordinate 5,072, forward strand.
CCACCCCTGCCCTCCGTAAGTAGCCACGCAGCACAACAAAATTGCCTTTTCTCTTGTGACTCTTCCTGCCTACCTGAAGCATCACCTCCTCCAGAAAAGTTCCCGTGTTAGGTAAGTATTGCTTCATCTTCCAAGGAAACTGTTCTTGAATACTGAATCCCGCAATCGAATCCATTTGCACAATCTCAGCGAACAGACTCACTCGATTCAGTTTATAGACGTGCTCCAACGGTCGCGCTTCCCCCCGCACTGCGCGATACACACGAACAAGAACATCGGCTGCATCTTCGTCCGCGCTCTTCCACAAACCAAGACACCCTTCAACCTCTATGAAGTCTTGCTCTCTCCGTGCAGCCTTTTCTTTGTTTATTCTTCTCCGAACACTCATCACCACCGCTCAAGAAGAACAAAGTCTATTGAAACTACGGACCCCTCCCCGAAGACCAGAAGTCGATAGATGCGGTGCTCCACAATGAACACAAAGAACCCCTCAAACGGCCCTTCGATTATCTTGATCGAATCCTGATAGAAGACCGCCCGATACGGTGCGACGGTCTCGTCCTGTAAGGAACCATCATCATCAGTGTCATCAAGCCACAGAATCGTTCTGTTCATAGAATCCACACCGAGACGCAACCACGGAATGTGGGGAACCGGGATACCATCCATGTACGCACTACCGACAACGGCTTCATAGAGCCCATCAATCGGTCGCTGAGTTACTTCCTCAGCCACTGCTACAAAGCTAACCGCCAGCAGCAGAAGCATCACCATCAGTAGCTTTTTCATTCTTGTCCTCCTCTGCTTTCTTCTTTGCGTAGGCCGCCCGCTTCTTGGCATTCCTGATCTGTCGCTTTCGTTCGGCCTCTTTCCTCTTACGCTCGGCTACCCGAAGTTCCCTCTTCTCGGAAAAGCTTCTCTGGCTCCCAAACGCTCCGTGCTTAACTCTCTTGCTCAGACTCGCCTTGTTCCCCCGACTCATCCTCTTCTCCCTTTGTGTGTTTCATCACAGCCTCGACAAAATCGTTGACTGTAACGGTGTAGGTCTTACCGTCTACCTTCACAATCAAAGCGTCCATGCCACCGCACCCACACTCGCTGGTGACCTCGTACTTCTCTCCCTTGTGTTCGAAGGTAGCTGCTTCCATGTGAAACCCTATCTTCCAATCCGCCCTGATCTTAATAGGAATCTGCAAACCAGAGTCGATGTACTCCGGCTGGTTCTGATCGATTCCCGGTCCTGACATTTTCCCTTGAATCATACTCTCCTCCAAAATCCTATTCTACTAAAATCACTGAGTATAATCTGGCAACAGGTTGACAGAAACACCTTTCGTGTACGCCTGATCTATGCTCGGAAGGGTTTTCTGAGCAACCGTTTCCCCATCAGGAAGCATGATGTGCGGAAGGAACTCCTCCTCAAAGGTGGCAATCCCAGTCTCCACAACCTCGAACTTCGCCTTGATCGCGAGAATCAACGCACGCCATCGTCTTGCCTGCTCTGCCTCCCACTCTTTAGTGATCTGAGGCTCTGTTCTTTTCAGCCGACGTTCAGGAGTGTAAGTAAACTCAGACCGAGCAGGAAACGGGATCATGAATCGTACATACCGGTTCGAATGATGAAAGATCACTATCGCTCCCTTCTCTTCCTCACCGATCTTGTAGTTCGATCCGCCTTTGTTATAAACCAACCGCTTGAGTTCTGCCTTGCTTCTCTCAATCGGTACCTCGGTCCCCTTTGCGTAGGCCATGATCCCTATTCTCCTTCTTCCCCAGAGTCACTGTCTTGAACACCCCCAGTGCTCTCTCCGTCTGCACTTCTGCTTTCACTGTCATCCCCTCGTGCTGCAAACGAATGACCCTTCCATCCGTCAGCACGAACTCCACCCTGAAGCGCGTTGCGAATATCTCGGAACTTCCCGTCTTCGGATCGATAATTTCGATCTGTCTCAAATCCATCAGATGCCTCCCATCGAAACCCATTCACCGTGACATGGTTCCCCATAGCGTGAAGCCCTGTAACAAGCTTGTAAAGCACACGCCGAATGTTTAGTGCAGACTCTTCTCCATAGGCTCGTTCGAGTTTCTTTGTGGCGTCGACGGAGACCTCGTTTCCAGAGGTAGCAATGAACCCATCTTGATAGAGCTTCGACACAATGGTCTGCTCCATCATCGCCTCTCGTGCAGGATCAGCCTTCTTCTTCAAAGGCTTCCCATCCGAGCCAAGGATTTCAGAAACCGGATTTTTCTTCTGAGTTCGTACTTCCGGCTTCTTCTCATCGGCGTAGAGAATATCGTGTAGTTCTTCCATCGTAAGTCTTTTCGATTCAGCCATCGTGAGCCTCCGTGGTAAGGCGGTCCAAATCAAGCGCGTACTCATCATCGCTCAAGTCATCAAGCGTGACCGGACCCCAGTTCAAAAAGTCCATCGGAAAGATGTGGTGTGATAGCCACATCTCATTGTTCGAGTTCATGAAAAACGAAAGGATATCGTATCTTCGCATTGTGCCAACACTTTGCTTGAGGTCTTCTGAAACATGCTCTTCCAACAGAGAGATCACCCATTTAGCATAGTGCTCCGTATTGCGTTCAAGAATCTTCCTATCGCGAAGAGGAACGTTTCTGGAAAAAGAACTCTTCACCCGAGTAAAAGGTAGTTCCTTCTTAGAGAAACGAAACACAGTCAGTTGAAGCGTTTCTCCAAACCGCTCTGTCTGTATTTCCCGAACCTTATCGTGTGTCATCGCCCTACTCTCTTCAGCTGTGCAAACGGATTACCCTCGACAGGCTTGATTGGAGCTTTCCCATGAATGACCTCAACACGATCTTCGTTTACCCCGTCCTCGATCAGGAGTACCCCTCGAAACCGATTCACGGTCACATCTTCCTTGTCCTTCAGGTCCTGTTCCATAACCCGCATGCACGCCTCACTGAGAAACTTCCGTGCGCGAGAGCCGATGATGATTCCAGTAGCCGTATGGTTTGCTTTTCGAACCGCTTCGAGTTTCTCATCGAGATACCCTATGATCTCCACCCCATCGGTGATGATCCTTCCATCCAACAGCATTGTCATGCCTCCTCAAGAGAACGTAATCGTAAATGTCGGTGAAACCTTACAAGAAAAGACCAGAGAGCGAGGGGAGTACCGAATGTTGCCACTCGGCACTTCCCGCAACGCACGACCGCCAGTCAGTCTCTCCAAAGAAACCCTCGACCTCAAGGACACTCGCTAAGGGTCTATCGGTCTCGGGTATCTCCGGCAGCGGTACGGTCTGGCACCCCCGCTCCCCAGCAATTAAAATCGTAGATAGTCTAAAGGATTCACCAGCTTCCCGTCGAGCCACACCTCATAGTGAAGATGCTGCCCTCGGGAATCTCCCGTGTTTCCCATGATGCCTATTCTGTCACCCTGCTTTATTTCTCGACCTTCATGCACGTTCTTTAGATCGGTCGATTTCAGATGGGCATACACTGTTTCAAATCCACCGGCATGTCTAATCTTCACCATGCCTCCGTACTTATCGTGGCCCTTCCATCGTACACCATCAGGAGGAACGTAATGCTCTACGACTACACCATCAGCCGGAGCAATCACATCCGCATTCCATGTTCCGGCTATGTCAATCCCGGTATGAAATGAAATCTCCCCGGATATCGGAGATATCCTCCATCCGAATCCTGAAGTAATCCGAGTAAGCTCATTGTACACCACTGGCCATATGCTGGGCACCTGCGCAAGGAACTCTTCCCGCTCTGTAAAGTAGTTGTCCATGGCTGATAGGATTTCTCGGTAGTCTAAGGAATAGTTCATGATGGCCTGATAGACCGCCTCTACATCCGCTCCTTCTTCGGTCTCAAAGCCACCCATGGCATGCTCTTCTCGCTCATACAACACCTTCACAATGTCGGTAAGCTTCTCTCGATACAACCCCTCATTCTCATCCTGAAGGGCCTCAAGCTCTTCCAACTCAGTACTCAATTGTTTAACAGTCTGAGAGTATTCGTTCTGACGGCGATGTTCAGCTGTCGCTATGTACGTTGCCAGATCGAACACGAGCAGAATACTGAGCGCAATAGCTATCCGCGCCCGTGTCTGAAAACTCATGAACCCCTCCTAAAACAGAAAGGGGCAGGCAGACTGAACTTTACGGAGGTCTGCTATGCTCGAAACCACGAACAAACAGAAGCCTACCTGCCCCCGATAGTACATAATCGTATTGTACTACGAAACCTTACAGATAAAAAAAGACCCCTGCCGGGTGCAGGGGTCTCTCTTAACTTCTTGGCGTTGCATCATCATTGTAGAGAGGGCCAAGCTCCAGTTCATCCCGGTCCTCGCCCTCCTCTACATACTCTTTCACCAACCGAGGTCCACTGGACCTCTTCCGTCTGATCTCCCTGAGATCATCGAGAGTGAACATCCTCGGCGTACCCGGTCCTCCGGGCTGGGAACCAATTCCATACTTGATGGCATAAACCACCATGGTATTCTGCTTGACTCCCAGCGCCCGAGCACCGGTCCTTGTACTGTAGAGTTTACTCATTGCTCAGGATCGCGGGCTTTAGCTTACGCTTAGCTCTCGCGTACTCCTCGAACTTGATCTCTCCAGCACGGAGACGCCGCTTGAGGTCCTTCCACTGTTGCAACGCCTCTTCCTTACTGATCATCTTCTTTGCCATGCGTCCTCCTCCGGGTCTTCTACCCGTCCTTTCGCAAGAGTCTTTCCTCTCTCACGAAGCTCTTCCTTACGTTCCGGCGAGAGTGTAGGACTCTGTCGGAACTTCACCCCATGTTCACGGTATGCCTGTCGAAGCATCCGACCGGCTTCTTTCCGCTTAGGGTGCCATCGATCCATGAGTTGGGCGAACAGTCTCGCCCACTCCCTGCCATGCGCAGCGCTGTTAGGCGGCTGCAACGCATGAGCGATCTCGTGAAGCACCACAGTATACGTCCGTGCCCACTTCGGAAGATTTAACGCACGGGGTCCTCCCCGAGCTATCCGCGTACCTCTTCCATCCTTGATCCTCGGTGCCTCTTCAACACGAGCAAGTCCACGCTTCCAACACCATCGCCACACTTCGTCGACGAAATGGTTTACAGCGTGCATAGACCCATCCCCTACCGTGTCGTTTACGATCCATGGTAGGGATCGCTCCGCAGCATACGCCTTACTTCTTTGGCTGTCTCTCGGCCGTTTCACACAGACCTCCGTGCAGCCTTTCGCATAGCATCCGCAGCGTTACGTGCAAGCTGCTTTTCGAGAACCTTCTTGATCGTACGGATGTCTTTCTTCTGGCCGTCGACCATCACCACAGACCGGTAGATTACGTGTGCCTTACCGTCTCTGCTCTCATGAGCCTCTTCGAACCGAAGCCGCTGCTCCCACGTAATCTGTTGGTCTCCCGTGTCTATAAACACAGGAGGACGGATGTGCTTCTCGATCAAGGCCGACCGCGCATTCTGATCTGAAGGGCAGCGCCAACGCACATACGCATATCTACACTTCTCGTGGTGCTCCAAGCGCTCCTCAAGTGCGTCCACTACCTCGTCTCCGACGATCCGCATAAACGCTTCCATACAAACCTCCGTTGGGATCGGTTATCCCGCAGGGAACACGGCTTTCCATGTTCCCCACGCGAGACCGATTACTCTCCTTCGTATTCGGCCATCTGAAGCTCCTCCAGCTTCCCCTGAAGCCAGTCAGTGAACTCTTGAGGGATATTCCCCTCCTCGGGAACCTCGGGGCCTTCATAGTCATCGAGATCAACATCATCCAAAGCGTCTCTAAACGTTTCAGCTTCATCGACTCGACTCTGAAGCAACTCCCCGGTAGGTCCTTCCTGAAGACCTTCCGGCATGTTTCCCAGATTCTCCTCAGCCTCTCCAGAGAGTTCCTCGACCTCGCCGATTGCATCCTCGACCATACCCTTCAGGGTCTCAGCGTCACGCTCCCCTTCAGCAGAGAAGTCGTAGGTGAACCGTTCGTTGATCTCTGCCATCCGTGAAAGGAAGTCAGAATTGATCGTCTGGCTTGGCCGGGGGCGGGTCTTGCTGTAATGCTTACCGCCATACCGGAACTTCCACCAGTAGTATGACTCTCCCTTCTTGGCTACCGGGTTATCCTTCCGTGCAGCCTTCACGAAATACACTCTTGCCATAACAAACCTCCTCGGCTCAATCAGCCGCGTCAGACCGGGGAATATTCCCCGGTCTGCCGTAGGTGATTCAGCTGAGGTCTCTAATCGCTTTGTTGATATACGACTGAAGCATCTGCTCAGCGTACTGCTGAGCCTCGGTCTCATCATCGAATATCCACGCACTCTTGATGACCTCATGGTTGGGGTTGCAATACCGGCACATCACCACAGCCGCATAACAACCATCTTTCGGATTCCGATTCGTCTCTGGCTTGTACCTCCGACGAATCTCGTTGGCGATCACCGCTTCACGCATGGTGTCCTCACCAACATCGTCGATCAGCTGATCCGGGACCGCCATCTCAGCCAGTCCCGACATCAGTTGTCTCAATCTCTCTCCGGGGTCCATGTCATTCCTCCATAGGCATAGCTACCACATGCTTCGCCTCAGACAGTCCTTTGGCGTAGCACTCTTCAAACACGCACAGGTCGGTGCCCGTTTCCCCTACAAGAATCCTCTTCGGCTTCAGGATCGCCAGATACGCCCCATCGAATACGACCGTGATGCGAACCTTCGAGACATCTGCCTCACCGTAGTTCAGCGACATCTCGGCGGTATGGTTTTGGTCTCGGGCATGGATTCCTTCCGGGGATATCTTAACCAGAGTATTACCAAGCTTCTTTCCATCGAACGCATCCAGATACCGATAGAACTCCTCCGGTATCTCCACAACACGTTCTCCAGAAGGTCGTTTTCTCAGCACGTTCTCGATGTTCGGATAGGTAACCTCAGCAGGCTCCAACGTCTTTACATCGACCGCTTCCGGCCGCACATCCACAGCATCGACCTCGCTGATCAACACATGAGCGTTGGTGTAGCACCGCTTCCCACCTTTGATCGCAATCACGTCCGTGAACTCACGAGAAGTTCGACTAACCCTCATAAGCCGTCGGGCGAGCTTCGTGAATGAATCAGCCTTCGGCTTAGATGGTCGTTTTTCCTCTTTGGCACATTCGTGGCATAGCACCCGCCCATCAGCGGCACGAACCTCGAATCCTCCTGTGTCCTCATGACACTTGTCACAAATCATAGCATCACCTCCGTTCTGCTGTTTCGGACTAACCGTCCGCGAATGCCCTCCGTAGAGGGCACCCGTAGAGAGTCAGCGAATAGAACCCCTATCCACCTCAATAGTCTGAGGTACAACCTACTGCACATCGAAGTGCTCGAAGACCATATCGATCAGATGGCTCCGATCATTGCACATAGCCTCGCTCAGAAACGCATCAACGGTCTCTTTTGGCCATCCTGCTTTGCGGGCAGCCCTGCGACATACCGCCAAGATAGCCATGGAGTTTCCTCCGGGACCCTCAAAGTCCAGTACAACGCTTGGCTTCTCTACCATCATCGACCTCCTTTGATCTTATCGATCAGAGCATTTCTCTCTTGCTCTACGATACTCCCCGGATCACCACCGAACTTCTCGACCTCATACCAGAGAGCATCCCGATCATACGTGAGATACAGGTGTTCCGGGAGATTCCCTTCTGCATCTCTTGCGTTCCTTCTCAGCCACCGCCGTAACACTATACGCTCGGCAGCCTGTATCCGCTCGGCGTATCTCCTTGCGAATCGTCTCATCGTGTCACTCACAGCAAACCTCCCAATGAGCACCCGACCCGAAAGTCGGATGCTCCGTGTGAGGGTGCTCATTCAGAGAGAACCAGAACCTCACCAAAGGGAGGACGGAACTCTCGGGAACCATAGCCGCGCATCGGCTTCTGAACCCAGAGCACAGGGTAAGGCGGCGCATCAGGGAAGTCGTCACACATCCCATCGGTGAAGTACACCATGCACCTCGGAGCTTCGCCCCGATCTGCAAGGTACGTAAACGGGGGAACGAAACTCGTACCGCCGCCACCATACGCCTTGAGGGATACTCGATCCCCAGCAGGAAACTCATCTACATGATCAATCTCATGATCACAGTAGATCACCGTGCAGTCAGCCCGGTAGTCTTCGAGGATCGAATTGATCTCAGAAGCGAACTCGTTCAGCTGGCTCTGACGTATCGACCCGCTGGTATCTACCGCCGCCACTACTTGGCCCAACTCGTTGCTATACAGCGACGGAAGGTACAGTCCCTGACCGATGTATCGTCGGTTAGGACGACTCCAAGAGAAGTCGTTCTTCGCGGATGAATCCACGAACCTTCGGAGAATCTCTCTCCAGTCAAGCTTTGGTTCCAGTATCTCCTTCACAATTCGTTCCAGAGAACCGGGGAGATTGCCTGCGACCTTGGCTTGCTGTGCAGCCTGAGCCATGGCAACCTTCCACTCCTGCGACTGCTGACGCTGCTCTGCCTCGGACGCTTGGGACTCTCCGTCCTCGCCCTTGGCATCACGAACTTCTCCGCACCCACCGGGATCAGGGTTTTCGTCCCCTTCTCCCTCACCTTCACCGCCGCTGCCTCCCTGCTGATCCTGATCAGGTAACAGAGAGTACACTTGTTCTGCGGTCATGTTGGCATACGATGAATCGATCAGACCACCATCCGGCAGGCTCATACCTGCATCTCGAATGATTAGATTGATCACATAGTCAGCCGCCATGTTCCACTTTTTTCTATCGCGGTTGCCTCGGCGGGTATGATGCTGAAGTCCACAGTGGAGAACCTCATGACAGATCAGACCTTTGAGTTGATCCATCGAGACCGTTCCGATGAACTGCGGGTTGTACCCGAGCGTCTTCCCATCGGTCCACGCAGTCTTACAACTGGTGTCCTCGACAGATATCAGCCGCAGTGCCAGCGATCCGAAGAACGGCTGGTCGAGTACAAGACCTGCTCTACCCTTTGCGAACAATTTTGTTGCACTCATTGCAAACCTCCGTAGATGGAAGTGTCCATCCATCGAGGGCACTCTTTCGAATGCCCTCTGTGCATGGTCCGTGCTTACTTACCGAGGTAGCCTGCCATCTTATCCAAGATGGCCTTAGCATCCTTGGCAGTTTGCGCACGTACTTCCGGTTCGGTGCGAAGCACCTCCGGCTGTACTTTGGCGAGCTTCTGGGAGACCTCCTTGCGGAGATTCTCCAGATCGGGATCGTTGGCAACGTTGAGCTTGGGCAATAGATTGACCATCTCAACAGCGTTCTCCACGAGGGAGTCGCGGAAGATTTTGTCAGGCTCCGAAAGGGTCTCAGCGAATCGCTTGACCACGTCAGCAACCCGGACATAAAGGTCCTGAGTCGCCTCCTGCATTCGGCGCTCGATACTCTCTTCCAGTGCCTTGGCGATCTTCTTCTGGTCTCGCTGCTGGAGCTTGACCCTGAAGTCTTCCTTGTGCGGCACGGGTTCGATGCTTGTGTCGAAGCCAAACTTTCGTTTGATCTCTTGCGTGTTCGGGTAGTCGGCGGGGTTGAACATTCCATTCAGAGCCTCTTTCGCTCGCTCACGGTACTCAGGGTAGTTCTGTATGAACTCCTCAACCGCCTGATCGAACCGCTCTTTCAGCTGGCGCATCTCTTTCGAGTACTCCATGAACTCAGCGGCCGGGAGAAGCCGTCCACCGAAATCGTCCCACGGGAGCGTATGCTCATAGTGGTACGAACGGGCCGCCGTAGCAGCACGGTCGATGGTCTGTATGGCTTCCTTAGCGATCAGTACCTTGTTGAAGCGACCGGCATCGTCTCGCGCTCCAAGATCACGAATGACCTTGCGCGTGACGCCTTTGTCGAACTTTCTCGCAGTCCACTTTGATATGGACACTCGAACGATCATTGCCTCTTCATGTAGCATCGCAGTACCTCCGTTGGGGCGGGTTTGGTATCGGTTGCCCGTCCCCCTCCCCCCGCTCCCCCGAAGGGGAGTGAGGGGTAGGTGAGGAACAACCTCAGATGAGAACGTCTGAGTGATCTGCTGACCACTTGATGAACGCACGAGTGTTGACAAGTGAATCGTCTCGCTCGATTGCATCACGAACCAGCAGCACCGAGAACTCCGGGTCAAGACGATTTGAGTACTTGACGATGTTATCGAAGTTCTGGTCAGTTGCCTTTTGCGAGAGCGCTCCGCATATCGCATACTTGGTCGCGGGATCACTGGGCACCTCTGCTTTGTCAGGGGCCATGATGATCATATCAGGATCGGGCAAGCTCCTGAAAATCTTCAGGAAGCCGATCAACTCAGCCGCCGCGCCTTCACCAACGATCCCTGAGACGAGTTCATACTCAATCTCATCCCCAGCAACCGCGAGCACATCGCTCACGAACTGCCACGACCGGGGAGTCGGGAACGCCTTCTCGTTCTTCTGCGGGTCAAACGCGTGGAGCAGGTTGGGGCGATACCGCAGAAACGCGATAAGCTCCGTCTGGATTCCAGCGTTCAACGCCCACCTGACCCAATCCTCCAAATCAACATCAACGTTGAGATGGATGAACCGGTTCGCGAGTGGCGATGGCATCCTCGACGTGACAGCCCGGTCAGTCTCACGGTTCCCTGCCGCGATTACAATCGCGTTCTTGGGAAGCTCGTACTCACCGATCTTGCGATCCAGCACCAGCTGGTAACAGGCAGCCTGCACCAGCGGAGGGGCCGCGTTCAACTCGTCGAGGAAGAGGATGTACTTGCCCTTGCCTTTCGGCAGGAAGGAAGGCGGTGCCCACCTCGTCTCACCGTCCTCGGTCACCGTGGGAATACCACGGAGATCAACCGGGTCCAGCAGGACAGCACGCACATCGATCAACGTATAGCCGAGCGTCTTTGCGATCTGTCGGACCACGTCCGACTTGCCGATACCGGGAGGACCCCACAGGAACCCCGGACGACCAGCCTTGATCAGCGCTTTGAGCGCCTCTGCTACTATTGACAGTTTCATCTGCAAACCTCCGTGGGATGGATTGGTTTTGGTTGACCATCCCCCTCCCCGCCCTCTATGGAGGGCGGGGTAGGTGAGGGTCACTCTGAATCGATGCTCTTGAGTATCTCACCCTCCGGGGAGAGGTACTCATTATCAATGAGCGACTTGGCCATACGCCCATAGCTGCCTTGCAGCCGCCATGCCGTACCGGTCTTCACGAGTTCGCTGAATAGCTCCAACGCATCCTCATCGCTCATCTCACCAGACTCATAGTCGATAATCTTATCGACGATCTGTGTTCCATCCATAACAAACCTCCGTTGGGATTGGTTATCCCAGAAGCGCCCCCGTAGGGACGCCCCCGCGAGATCAACCCTCTTCGTTCTTTTTGGGTCGATTGCCAGCAAGCAACGCATCGATGTTCTCCACACCTCGAATCAGTCGATGAATAGTTTTTATGGCGTCCTCTCGTGCGTTCACAAGATCGGCCTCAGAAACCCGCTTGTTTCCACCACGAATCGACGTAGCATAGTCACGAACGCCCTTTGTTGCCGGTAAAATAAACGTACCGTTCACATCGAACATTCGAACTTCGGGAACCTCTATCGTAATCTTTTCTGACATAACGAACCTCCGTGGGATCGGTTATCCCGGAAGAGGCTCCGTAGAGCCTCCCCCGCGAGTCCGATCAGCGGTGTCGCTTCCGGTGTACTACTACCAGTACACCCTTCGCTCGGGATTCCTTCGGGTCGGGGTCATTCACATGACCACCTTGACGGTATCCCAAAGCATAGGCTCTGGCTTCTGCCTGTCCGTGGAACTCGGAAAGGTCCCGAGGTTCTTTGTGACTGACACGATCTTCGAACCCGTCTGCGAACGCCTTGTACTCTTCTCTCATAACAAACCTCCGTGGGATTAGTTATCCCAGAAGAGGCTCCGTAGAGCCTCCCCTGTGAGACTAATCATTCTTCCCAATGCCATGCTTTGAAGTAAGTCACCTTGACTTCAGCAATGGGAGCCTCAGGCATGTTTCCAACTGCCCGAGCATAGTTGCGACTCACATCACAACCCTTGGACCGGAGAAACCGTTCCACCTTGTGGCGCTGCTCTACAGAGCTACAGTCAATGTACGCTCGAACGTCGCGGCCGTACGCTTCACAACGATCCCGCTGCACGCTCTCAGTAACGTCCATACCGAACTCATTCAAGTAGCCTACCAACTTCTTTACGCTTACTCTCATCACAGACCTCCGTTGCCCGTTTTGGGCGATGTCCCCACGCCGGGTGCTGACCCCGGCCAGAACCCTGCCATAGGCATTCCGGGGTAGGGGATGTTTCGTCGAGAGCCGACGGTAAGGTGCACGAGCCGGAGGTCGCCTTGGCCCACAACTCACAACGTAAGCCATGAGCAAACCCGTGCACCCAACCGCAGGCTCTCACCTGCGGGGAGGTATTGCATCCTTCTCTTATCCGGCGAGCATCCACGGAACTTGATAGCTCGGGGGCCGCTGGCTCCTGCCAGCATCCGCTCACTCACCTTCTTCTTTCAAAGACCATTCAGGTCTCGGGGGATTCCCTCTCCCCCTTTCCTTATATTTATATTATATCACGATACCGTGATTATGTCAACAAGTTGTTTTTCGGGAGATAACTGTATGACGTGTTCTGTAGAAGATTGCCGGGAAGACTGTCCCGGCGCAGTCGGCATTGAGAGTCCCCTCGGGGACGCCACAGGGTGTGCCGAAATCTTGTTCCCTCCTAAACGGAGGCGGGTTGTTCAGACCCGGAATTGGGGTGGGGCAGGAGGCACGAACCCACATCCACCCTTTCACTTGATAATGTAGTCTACCTCCCGGTGCCCTTCACAAAGAGCGTAGAACGCCTTGCGCTCCTCACTCTCGACAGACCGGGGGATGCCTAACGCATCGGCCACGAACGTTCGGTCAATCTCCCACTGTTGCAGCTTGTCACGCCTCACTTCCGTGAGCCGTGGAGATGCAGCAGGATCAGAAAACCGAAACGCTCTGGCAACTGCTTCAATCTGTGTCATAGCAAACCTCCATTCGGGATCGAGTATCCCGGAATGGGGTCCGTAGACCCCACCCCGCGAGTTCGATCAGACAGCCCGATATACGGACTCTCCGTTGCTAAAGGTTCCCAGCTTTCGGTACAGGTTGATACCAATACCTCTAAGCTTCTCCGCAATCTCATCCTCATGCTTGAGCGCCCATTCAGCCGCGAACTCTTCCCAGTTCCGTTTGACGGGCTCCCATGCGCTATCGGAAGGCTCCTCACAAGGAACCAAAGACAGGGAGCAGAAGCTCATGTACTCGCAGAGCACCACATCAACAATACCGTTCGACGCGATGGCGTGCTCTTCGTCATGATCAAAACCCGGACCCCACCGATCCTCCGAGATGAAAGGATCGTCCATCGTGGAAAGCCCTCCACGAATGTTGTCAACCATGAAATCCCAATAGATTTCGGCAAGGTCTTCAAGATAATTGCCGTCTTCGTCGTACCCATCCTCATACGGAAAATGGTACGTCACTGCGGCGTTACGTGGAACCATTACTGATCTACCCATTGCAAACCTCCGTGGGATTAGTTATCCCGCAGGGTGCTCCGTAGAACACCCCACGCGAGACTAACCTCAGTTCAGGATGTACCGCTCTACGCTTTTGGCGAGGTTGGGCACACCGTGACTACTGGGGTTCCAAGGCGCTTTCCATGTTTCGTCAGGAAGCGACTTGATGTAGTTGACCGACTCTTGAACATGCTCTTTCGAAGTGTAAGGACCGATCCTACGAAGAGCATCGATGATCCGGCCAACCGTAGCCTTGACTTCGTCCGAGTACAGATCACTGCGAAGGACTTGCCGAAGCTCTTCCTCATACTGACGGGCAAGGATGGACCAATACCGCATCGTAAGAAGAGCCACATCCTCGGGATTGGGGATGACATAGGAGAAGCACTCACGATAATCTCGGGTGCTCGCCCGTTCCTGAAGGCGGTTGAAATCGTTGAGCGTTCGCTCATACTCCTCTCGACCGCACCCAATAACGTGCGCCCGAAGGTCCATCCAACCATCATCACTGACTTCTCTGATCTCTCGACCAGTTCGGTGCTCGATGCCCGCAAGCTCTTCCATCTTCTCGTAGTACTTGTCTTGCAGTTCCTTCAGATCGTTGAAACTCATCGTGCGGAGAAGCTCCACCGTACGAGCATCGTAATCATACCCCGCATATTCCCAGCGGAAGCTTTCGACAATTTCCCAAAATCTCTCTTCAGTCATAGCAACCTCCCGGTACGCTCGGATTGGTTTTAGTAGTCCGAGCGTCCCTTGCAGTGCACTCCGTGGGCGGGAGAGCTTGTCTCCCGCCATGGCATCAGCCAGCGCGATGTACGCTGACCTTCTTGTCGACCTCGTAATACGGAACGTCCTGTCCAGTGATCTTCGCAACCGTTCCCCGAGAAACTGCCTGAACATTTTCCCAGAAATTGTCGCACCGACGGATTTGAACATCCCACATATTGGGCTCGTCTTCACGACCCATCCATGCGGGGATTCTCACAAACCGAACCGTGTCCGAATGTTCGATAACGTCTACATAGTTTGCCATGGTGCACCTCCGTTGGGCAGTCGCCCACGCAGTGCACTCCAAGGGAGGAGGTAAGCATCCCTCTCTGATCCGGTTGGTTTCCATGGAACTTGATAGCCAAAGCCGCTCACGTCCTGCGAGCATCCACTCGCCAACCTTCCTCTTTCAAAAACCCTTGCCAATCTCAGGAGCCTTTCCTCTCCCTTGATTACATTTATATTATATCATGGTATCGTGATTGTGTCAAATTGTTGTTTTTCAGGAGATAACGTGTTTACTGAATGTTGGCTTGATAAAAGAAAACCCCCGACCGGCAAAGGAGGTAGGAACGCCGGTCGGAGGGTGGGACACCGAAGGCTCGCCTGCACACATGCACACAGGAAAGCTCCCTTCTATCTATATGGTAACACGAGAGGACCGATCCTCAAACACCATACGTGATACGAAAGGGCTGGACGTTCTCGCGCAACTCCCGCGTCGACAGTCGACGGTTATGACCGCCCTTGCCATCAGGAAACCTCGCGCCCCACGGATCATTATATATCAGTTCTCGGGTTTGTGTATCGTATGCCAGCACAGCAATATAGTGCCCCGGATTCTTGAGACACAGCTGCACCGCCCTTCCCCTATCCAGTTCCTTAACTATGCTCTCCCACTCATTCCCCCATTCAAACCTTCCCCGTACTCCAAATACGGCGTACACCCCATGAGGGTAGTATTGCGGAACTCTGTTCTCCGGCAGCATATCTACAACAGAGTTTGATCTGATCTCTCGCAAATCATCCTTGATCCGAGGATCATTGAAGAAGTCCATCAGCACTTCCTCCGGCTGTGGTTTGAATGTTCCCGGACACGTAATATCCACACTCTTCCCCATCGCTGCCAAACAGTTCACCGCTGCCGTAGGTCCGCAGGACTCCAACCAGCTATCTCGGTCATGTCGAGTAGCTTTCAGATACGCCTCAGTTGGATTGTTCTCTTGACTGTAGTACCTACCCCGATCATTCCAAAACCGTACACCTTTGTGTCTCATCTACGAACCCCTCCTTGAAGCTGGGATGTAATCTGAGTTCTCGTCTGCTCAGAATCAAGCATCATATTCCATAGTTTACACCATGGTTCCGAATCAACCCAGTTATATCTCCACGCAGCCATAGGACTACCATACTGGGCGTCTTCCTTTGTAACGATCCCCGCATCCTCATCAAGCTGCGCCCGTTCCTTGATAGCGATAATCAGATTGGTAGCGCCTTCCTTAGCAGTCCGTCTTTCAGGAGGGGAGTACTCAACATGATACTCATTGTGAAGCCTGTTTACGCACGTTTTGCATATCGGTGAGTTCCGGGAAAAATGAGAATCCGGTAACAATCCCTCGCACGTAATACACCGTCTCACTTCACATACTGCCCCGCGATCTTGGATTCTTTGAAGCCTTGCACAAGAAGTATCCTGCGCACATCGCTCTCATTCTCCTGCGCCGTCTGCGCGACCAAATCAACGTCAACATACTTCTGAGATTGATACATGAAATCGATGGTATCTCTGATCTTCTCTTCATCGACCTTTGGCTTAGGAGCTTCCTTCTTATTCTTATCCTGAATCTGAACAAGAGCCACCTCTGGGGTTAGCCGCGACAGATCAGCGATCTTCTGTCGCTCCTCATCTGACAAACTGGTTCCTGTAACATTACGCTTATCCTTATGACTTGTAAGCGCCTCGGACTCCTGCTCAAAGAACTCAAACACCCCATGCTCTGGCATAGTCATACTCGCTTGGACGCAATAAGCATCCGCAAAGAAGAAGTGATCCGGCCGCGATCCTTCTTTCCAGACAAACCGGCTCTTTTCTGGATTGTCTTCATTGGCCTCCAATATTCGAGTCGGAGCCATCAAATGATTGTAGAACTCTCCGTCTTCAAGAAACTCGGCGTTCATCGGAAGTATCATCTGCTGTAAATCGTACCCCTGTCTCACATAATCCAGAAGCGCCGTCCGGTTCATCGTCACTTCCCGCTTACCCTCATTCTTCGCGAGGTAGTTAACACTTTCCTGAAAACGACTCGACCACACGTTGGGAAAATCAGCCTTCAACTCCATCACCTTATGAATCTCGGGCATAGCATCAATCACAGTACAAGTAGGCTTCCATTCACGCATGACCTGTGCTAAAGCGTTGAATCCGGGGAGAGTCCAAATACCGATCAGCCGAAACGTGAAGGTACCATCCGGCATTCTTACACGCTCCCGCATAATGGCATGCAGAGATTCTCCTACATCCACCCCAAGAAATCTTCCACGGTCTTTCCCTACTCGGCGAGGTGGGAACTCATAATTTCTTCGACAATCATTGAGCATCGCTCTCGTGATCCGAGCACCTTTTGAACTGAACGGTAGTCCCAGATCGGAGTTGTAAAATATCTGGGTCTTTAGATCATTACCTACAGCCTTAGACCACGTCCGATATAATTCTCGAAGCGTACCCTTCGGAGACAATCGGGCAACTAACTTACTGACTCTAAATCCCTGCCACTTTCTCGAAGGATACGCATGTACCCACTCTCCGGGACCCAATCGATCTACAGGTTTCCCGCAATCATGGATCAACTGTACCTCATCATCTGAAAACGGATCAGGATCGATGCTCGTATCTCGGGGCCGGTAGATGTTCGATCCAACCTCCCTCACAACATGCTGAAAGAAATCTGGAGTGAACCACTTACCACAATGGGGACACTTGAGCTTCCAAGTGCCCATCGAGCTTTCCTGATAACGCTCATCTATTCCGTAACCTTCAACCGTAGGGTTACTAATCTCTCGTTCAAACTGATACGGACTCGCTGTAAGACGATCAGGCAGCATCAACAAGTTGCTTAGATTGCACCGATCCTTCTCGTCAATGAACGCACTATCAATAGGTATCTCAATAAACTCATCCTGCACGTTCGATCCAACATACGCCAGCGTACCAGTTCCAAAGTGCATAAGACTCGTCCGGTGGACCTTCGTCTCAGCCTTCATCACCTGATACTGGTAGTGAGGCACCCGCTTGTGCAATTTGTAGATTCGGTTGTTGACGAACCGGTTCCGAAGCTCGTACTTCGGCAGAACATACATCACCGACATTCCACGCTCTGCGGCTTCGATATGTGATTGGATAATGAATAGCTCAGATAATCCGCACTGTACTGATTTCTCAACCACCATGTAAGGTAGGTCGTCGATCCTATTGTAAAGGTCCCACAGGTAGTTTGTTCCCCGGAGAAACTTCATCCGCTCTCCACGAATATTCCTATGGTAGGCAAGCGCCCAATACACTGGACGAATATCTGCCCAGTTCTCATACTCCGTCTTCTCAGCGGCAGCTACGGTATCGAACAACTTGGCAACATCACTCATTCATCTTCCTCCACGAGGTCTGCGTCTACAGCATCCCGTTGTTGCTGAAGGAATCTAAGCTGGGCCATCCTATCCTCAAGCTCTTGTAACTGCTTCGGAGTCACGTCTCTTTCCGTCTGCGCATACGGATTCGACCCATTGTTAGAGGGCGCTCCCACATAGATGGATTGATTAAACGAAGTACGCTCAGCGCCTGAAGCCGCATTAGGATCATTGAGAATCTTCCATGCAAACTCCAGAATGCGGGCTACCGCTCCCGCGTTATCTCCCGTGATCTTGATATTCATAAAATCGTGAAGCCTCTTCCACACCATATTCTCCAGCGCCGACCGGCGAGCCATTGTGTAGAAGCGCTTCTCCAGACGGGCCAGCGCTATGTAAGATCGAACTCCGGGGTGCTGCAACCACTTAGTAATGGTTCCCCGAGTAACTTGGTACTCTCTCGCCCACTGCGCCTCTTTCATGTATTCCGTAGCATAGCGGTAGGCAAAGTCTCTCATCCGTTCGGGAATGAAAGGAAGATCGTCGAGATTCGGAAGGTCCTCCACAGAAACAAACTTCGACAACCCATTCTGAACCGGAGCACGGGCTATCGCTGCGGGAGCGTTATCGTCGATAACAATCTCCTCAACTGTCGAAAGATAGTCTCCCAGTTTTTTATGCAGCGCGTTAAGCTGCTCCTCAAAAGTCGCCATACGGCATGAGCCTCATGGCCATAAGGATATGAGCAACCTGTGTGGCGTCCAGATAGACAAACTGACGTGTACCATCAACCGTCACCTCCAGCATCGTCTTGATCACCTGATTCCCGTTCTCGTCGATCAGCATGTTCGGTGTCCTCACCGGACCATCCGCTCCCTTCACTGGAATAGGTGTGGAGGTCTGTACTATCAGTTCCCCGCTTATCGAGTAACTCTTCTTCTGCGGAGTCTTCTTCTTTGAGTTGCTCGATGAAGCTGTCGACCTCTTCCTCGAATTGGTGGTCGATGTCTTCCGCGATGTAGTCTTCTTCTCGCTCGTAGTACGCTTTTGTCCGCTCCCACTCTGTTTGGACTGGGTACTGTTTGAGGTCGACTTCTCTGAATTGGTCGAGTCTTCCTTCATTGTTCATCCTCCATAGAAGCCATCGCTTCAGCCGATATGCTCGAAAGCTAATCGGCTTTCGGTACGCGCAGTCATTGTGTAGGTTGCGTCGCTCCGCAGGAACCCTGCCCTCAACATCAATCTCCTTACGGAGAGGTCCTGAAACAAACTGAGCAGTAGCTACGCACTGCGGAGGCATTCCCGGAACTATAAACAGGTTCGCACAACCCTCACAAAAGACTTCTCTTTTCTTCTCTCTCATGGCACATCCTCCAGTATAGCATGGAGCTTTTCGGCGTAGTCAGTCGGAAAGGTTCCTGATAGAAAATCCCCCACTATTCCAATATTGTAGTGCAAAGCTCTCATCTGTTCATGACACGGCTCATAATCAAACACCTTGGGCTCGATGTACTCCAAAACACCGTACGTTCGAGAAAACCGCGCCCCATACATAGCATACTGAAACGCGGACTCACAAAGCGAATGCGTGAGAATACTCGCTACATACCCAGAGAATACGCTCGTGTAGATCGAAAGCTCTGCCGGATTCGGCAATCCATATAACCAGTTCTGCTTATCTGAAGATAGACTCCCAGAAAGCGACAACTCATTAATCAACTGAATACGGTCGCTCCCATCTTTGGTATGCGTGGTTATCAGAATCGCATCCACAGACTTCGAAACAGACGCCGAAACGTACTCCCCGAAATCAGCCACGAACCGCAGGCGTACCCCTTGGCAGTCTAACGGCTTGCTGTAAACCGACAAAGCAGAAAGCTGATCATGATCAACTTTCTTCCCCTTCGGAAGGTATTTCAGGTACGTCACCCTCATCGCCGGTCTCCTTCGCTGCCTCGGCCTCCTCTGGTTTCTTCGTCTTCTTCGTGGATTTTCTTGTTCTGGTAGAATTACCCTTAGAACCCCCACCCCGAGACGCTGTAAAACTGTCCTGACGGAAGATGAGACGAGCAGTAGAAACCCACCGCTCAAGCTCTATGGGCCGGAATGCCAAGACAGTGTAGATCACCTGACCGCTCTCAGAATCAATCGAGTAGCTCATCAATCCAAGAGCATCCTTGGCATCTTCAGTAAGCTCAACAGACGCCTCAACCCCCTCCGGCAGCTCATCTACACGGAGAGAAGTAAAGAACCGGTAAGCGATCCCCTGACGGCACAACCACAGGTCCCCCATCAGATCAAACCGCCTGCCCGTCATGACCTCTTCCCGCTGTGCGTCAAAGTACATACGCACATTGGTTCCCCGATCCGGTGTTTTTATGTCCGCCGTACGAAGAACCACGGCATCCCCGGCATACTCGACTTTCCCAAACGCCCCCACACCGTTGGTACTCAGATACTTCTCGAACTTGCTCGCACTCACAACCATATAATCCTCCTACGCGGCCACTTTTAGGCCAAAGCTATCAAAGATTTCTTGCAATCTCGATTCGTTGTTCTCGCCCCATCGACGATTAACCTCAACATCGATCTTCATATTTACAGGAAGCACCTTGACTGGTGTCTCGAATGCCTCGTGAAACGCCTCTACCACATAATCCTCTTCTACAGGAATCGTATCAACCAACCCACAGTCGTGGACGGTATGCACAATCTTACTCTCAAACTTGTTTTTCTTCAGTATCCGAGACAACCTAATGAGCCCAATATAAGTATAGTCCGCAGCGCCTGACTGAACAGGAGCGTTCATAGCCTGCCGCTCCGCACGTCCCTGATCTCCCCAACTGTCAGAAAGAGCATAAGGAAGTCGACGCTTTCTATTGAACACGGATACTACATACCCATTCTTCTTTACTAACGCCTTTTGTCTTTCCATCCACTGCTTGATATTCGGCATCCTATCAAAGTAGAGGTTCATAAAATCCTGAGCCTCTTCTATAGTGATCTTCAAACCCTTCGCCAGACCTATCGCACTGATCCCAAAAACCAACCCAAAATTAACCGCCTTCGCCGCTCTGCGCTCCAGCTTTGTGGGTTGGTAACTCTGTGGCAGGTCATAGAGCCTTCTATAAGTCTGAGAATGAATATCCAAACCACGCTCAAACGCATCAAGAAACGTCCGCTCTCCAGACACCGCAGCTATAGTCGCCAGTTCTGCCTGTTTCAGGTCCGCTTCCGTTAACCAATTTCCCGGAGTAGCTGCGTACACCGACCGCACCAAAGCATCTTGAGGCACGTTCTGAAGGCTTGGATTCGAACAGCTCGCCCTTCCCGTAACCGCTCCAGTGATATTGTAGTGCGCATGGATTCTGCCATCCAAATCCCACCGAAAATTGATTGCCTGTGAGATGTGAGTCCCGAGCATCGTACTGATATACGCCCGATCAGACAGGTAATGAGCTATTTCTGAATCAGACTGCGTGGCTATATAATCGATGCTATCCTTGTCTACACTGTACCCGGTCTTCGTCTCCTTCAGAGGAGAGAACCCCATTTCCTTATATAGAATCCGAGCAAGCTGTTGATTGCTTCCTATGTTAAACTCTCGACCAGCACACTCATAGACCTTTTCTTCCAACTTCGAGATCGCCTTCTGACAGGTTTCCGCCACTGCCTCGGCCTGCTTTATATCTACATGGATTCCGGCGTACTCAGCATCGCTCATGACCCGGCGAACCGGCATCACGATCTTTTCAAATAAAGGGAGCATCTTCTCCCGCTTCATCTCTTTGTAAAGCTTCTTGTACAGGGCATAGGTCGCTACAGAATCCAGCGCCCCGTATCGAGCAAGCAGCGTATAGGGAATCTTCGAGTAGTCTGCCTTGATCTTGTGCTCGTGCTTGTATTTCTCCAACGGAACATCGTACCCACCAAAATCAGTAAGCACCCACGCAAGGTCCTTCAGACGCTTACTGAAGTTCTCATCAACCAGATGAGCCGCCGCCATCGTATCAACATATCTGTCATGTATTGGTAGATTATTAAAGCGAAATACCCGCACCTCGTACGCACCGTTGTGCATAACCTTCGTGAGTTTATTGTCTCCCAACAGTCCAAGAAGACCCCACCATGTTCGCTTATTCGCTTGAGCTACATCCCACGAAAAGTAGTAACCTTTCGTCTCACTACACGCCAGAGAAGCTCCAATGATGGTCGGAATATTAGGATCGTCCTGATTCACTCCCGTCTCTATATCGAAGGCAAATGTCTCGGCTTCCCGCATTTCTCGGATAACGTCTCGAAGCATAGCAGGGTCCTCTACCGACACAGACTTTACTTCCCGAGATGGATTGATCGGCTTCTGAGCAATACTCCACGCACGCTTCAAATCCTCAATCACAAGGTTGGTACTGTACTCTGATCGCTTGCGTTCATTACGCATGCAGTAGCTGGGATGAAACGTAGGTAGGAACCAACAATTGAACTCCCGCAACCAGATCAACCGCCCACGCCACTGAGTGATTCCTCCCACAACAGCATCGCTCTTCTTTGCCGTTCCCTCTTCCTGAGCACCCTTGTAAAATCGACTGAGCATCGTCGCCAGAGGAACGTTCCCCATCCCTACGATCATCTTCGGCTTGACCCGACGGATCGCTACTTCCAGATAGCGGCGACAATTGATAATCTCTTTCGCGGAAGGGTTTCGATTCTTTGGAGGGTGGCACCTAACTGTGTTCTCGAAACGAACCTCGGATTCCGGTATCTTCGCAGGAACCAACAAATCATCTCTCAGGAAATCCCCGGCTTGTCCAACAAAGGGACGGTTTAACTCATCCTCTGTCGCTCCCGGAGCCTCCCCCAGTATCATAAGCTTGGCGTTAGAGGGACCCTCTCCCTCCATACACACATTCAGAGAATTATCGCAAAGCTTTGGACAAAGGGTACACTCCGGCCAGAACTCTACTCCATTTGGGATAGCTGGTGCATCAAGCTGTTTCGCCATACTTCTCCAAACCTTCGTTGTCCCATCGAGATCATCAGAGAAATCATCAGTATCGATAGATTCTGATTCGCCTTCCAGTCGATATTAACCAACGTCATGTTACTCGGGGTCGTCCCCGCAAAAGCCGAACTCAAGTAGTTCTCACCACTAAGCAACAGGTTGGTAACCGCCCTCTTCGTGTCTTCGGGTGCCTTACCATAAACCTCCATAATGTCATCGATGGGGATAGGCTCTGTCTCATTCTTCACGATCTCCTCCCGTAAGCCTGTCATAGAGATGGCCCATCCCGCTCTTCAGGAGCACCTCTCCAAAGGCTTCCTTATCATACTCCCCAGCTACCCAATCAAGATCGTCTGCCGGAGGGGGTTTTGCTTGTAGCAATTCCAGATTGCGTTCCAGAATCCAAACATTCTGGGCCACCTTCTCAGCCCAGCTGTCAAAGCCATGCTTGATCAAACCATGTACAACATCTCCGGGTCCCAACTTCAGATCGTTGGCTATCACCGAAGCCACTTTCTTCGGCATCCGAGGAATCCCTGACACATTATCAGACGGATCGCCGGTAAGCACCTTGAAAACCCACATTCTACTCATAGGTATGGGTTCACAATTGAACTTCTTGGCGAACTTCGCTCGCAAGGATTCCTCAGTAAACACATCGTTCTGATAGAGAATGTCTCCATATTCGACCAACGGCCACCAATCCCAATCGGTAGAGGCAAAGAGCCGCTTTTCGTTATGGAACACCCCCATAGCTGTCCAAACAGTGTCATCCGCCTCATACGTTCGAGCAGACACCTGCTCGATACCCATCGGGGCCAAAGACTCCTTCACCGCCTCCAACGAATCAAGGAAGCTATGCTGAGTTTCCTCGCTCTGATCCGCCCTTTCCTTCTTTCTCTGAGCTTTGTAGATAGGATATCGAGCCTTCCTCCAAGAATCCCTGCCCTCCCAGACAAACACGATACGCAGCTTCGGGTTTCTCTTTCGCCAGTCAATAGCGAGCCGAGCCACACCTAACAACATACCGGTCTTCTTTCCTCGGTACTCCAGTAACGGCATACCATAAAAGCTACGAGAGAGAAGATTCATCGCATCGACGAACATAACGCCATATGGCTCTTGGAGGTCCTCCAAACTCCTCACCGAGGACCCCCATACTCTTCCCAGTAGGCTTCAAGCCCATGAGCGACCTTGTATTCGATCTTCTCAAGAGTTTCCTCTTGAGCATCACTCAGACTGGAGAACCTTCCCTCCATAATCCGTTCCTCAATGCTCTCAAGAAACTCCTCCTCCCAGTCATTTACGTCAGCATCTCCTTGACAGTTTTTCACCCGAGCAAGGATTCCCTTGGCAGCATCGAGCTTCTCAAAATGCTTATCGAGTGAGTCCTTCATCACAACCTCCAAAGACACATAATCGTACTCTCTACGATTATCTTACAGTCTATTCCGCCGAGCCCACTCCGCGATCAACAACGCATCGGCGTCCTTCTGCTTATCGATCTGTTCCTCAAGGTTCGGGAACAGACGCTTGCCAATGTCCCGCGAAGCTGCCTTCAGTTCCGAAGTTCCCTTGATACCTTTTGGCAGTAGCTCTTTCTGCCATTCTTTCGAGTCGATGTACTGATATCGCCATCCCATCAACTCAATAGCGATCAAGGTAGCTTCCAAACAACGCATTGCAGAGGTGGTCGCCTTCATCCCGGTCGGGTTGTTGAACGGGCGCTCAATCACGACCATGGGAGAATCGCCTGCCGGTAGCTCCCGAAGAAAGGCAAGCAACGCCGAGAAGTCGACCCGTGTAATCTGCTGCTTCTTCTTCGTGTAGCTTTGTTCTTTCTTCGTCGGAGTAGGCCACAGATTATTATCTGCCACACGAGGAGTAACCAGCCCGATACTACCACTCACCCCATTATCTATACCGATGTAGCCCTTGGTCATGTCGACATCTCCTTGTATGCAGTGTCACGTACTTCATCCTCACCACTTAATAGCTTGCTTGATGTACTCAGGAATAAATCGTTTCGCTCGGGTATAGAAGTACCCAAATCCAGAATCGAGTATGTAAGTCACCGCCTTCTCCTTCGGAGATCGAACGGATCGGCCCAGCATCTGCACAAACGATACGGCCGTAATCCACGTATACCACTCTTGGTTCAGTTCCATTTTCCGCTTGACCACCTTGTCCCCCAAACTGGGATAGGGAATCTTGCAGAAGACTTGAATCTGACTCAAGTCTCCCTGTAGATCGAGACCCTCTCGAAGACCGCTGGCCACAATGATAGACCCCGGCTTTCGCTTATGCGCCTCCAACATATCCTGCGGCCGACGAAAGTCCTTGTTGAAAGTGAAACGCCTGTCCAACAGATTCGCCTGTAGATAGCTCGCAATCTTCTCACTATGCGTCTGGACGATCCCCTTCCTGTCCGGGAACCGGTCTGCAATCTGCTGTACGCGCTCTGCGATCCGAGGAAGAGTATCATTGATATTCGCGTAGTTCATCTTCCCCGCAAACTTCTTCACTATAGGGCGGTTCTCTGAAGGAAACGAACTGGGGACCTTCACATAGTAAGCTTCTTCAGGATCAATCCCCACCTCTCGACAGAACATTGCCTTGTCGAGAATCGTGGCACTCATAAGAATCACCCGCTCCCCATAGTTAAACAACCATCGCGTAGCGTAGGCACCTACAAACACCGGCCGAAAGGTCACACTCGGGGCGTACCGTCCCGAAGTCTTGTAGTCGAACACGAACTCAGACGGGTTGTCTTTCTGCCGTTCGAAGAGATAGTTCCGCATCTGGTGCACCACCTTGCCAAGGTCCTGCATATGCCGAAGTTCCCCTTTATCGAGACCCACAGCGTTGAACTGTCTCTGCAAGGCCGCGTACTGCTCTTCATACTCCTTCGCTGTCTCCTGCACAAAACTGTCGTAGTCAGCAATCCGTGTCGCCTCTGGGACCACGATCCCTCCTCGGCTATTGATAGTGAAGCTCAGGAAGTCAGTAAACTTGCCGGGAATGTTATGCGCCTCATCCACAATCAACAGCTTTCTTCCGTCGTACCCGCCACCATAGCTGTTCTGATAGAAGAAGCTGTCAAAGTTGTGCACCGTCACCGGGGCATGCATCGCATGACCCCGAGCTATCGCATAGGGGCATTGTGGATGACCCTCCATCTTCTTCCTACGACAAGGTCCATCCGCACAACTGTCTCCCGGATCACCTGCCAAACAGGGGTACGCATTCCGACCCTTCATCGTGAACATATCGACGAAGTCCCGTTGGTACTGATCCTGCAAAAGCTTCTGTATCGTGATGATGTGTGTGCTGTTTGATTGAAACGCAAAGGCACGCGCTACATGGCTCTTACCGCTACCGGTCGGAGCATCTACCACAATGTATCGGTATCCCTGCTCGAAGGCAGATTCGATCTCTTCGATGACTTCTCGCTGGTGCTCTCGGTAGCCTTGTCCAGCGAAGTAGTCTGTAGCAGGTCCTTGAGTTCCGAATATGTTTTCTCGCCCACCAGCAACCGAGACAGCCGCTCCCGCTTCATTCTGGGAACCGTCTGGATTAGTTGGTGATGCTTCCCACACAGACATACTCCATTCTCCACAACGAGCCGTAGCTCGCTTGCTCGCCGGTCAAACACATGGTGTCCCGCCGAGTTCCACGTACTGCCACAATCGGGCCATACGCACTGCCAGTTTACAGGGGCGCAGACAAGCTGCTGCCACTCCTCGTCATCCTTCGCGTAGGTCATGCTTTCGTTTTCGCCTACGTTGCATCTCACGAAGGACTTGCCCTCTTACCGGCTCCAAAGGGAGACCAAGTTCCTTGGCAAGCTCTTCCAGATCGTACCGCGATGAGGGGTGTTTGGAAGTCTCAACATACTTGTTGATCTTCTCAAGCTCCTCATCCGTCCACCGGTGGTATTTTCGAATCACGTCATCACCTCTACCTTAGAAACACCACTCTCCGCGCTTACTTTCAATGTACTTGAAAAGATGTCCCGCATCTCTGTATGACTCACCATGATCACCTGCGGAAACATCTTCCTGAGCATCTTATTGATCAGACGTACAAGGTCATCTCTACGTCCCGGACTGAGGTTTCCCATTGCCTCGTCGAGAATCAAATAGTCAACAGAGACATTGGAATTAGCAGCAACCAATTGTGCGATTGCTACACGAACCGCGATGAAGAACATCACCTTCTCTCCGGCACTCAGCTGACCAAAGGTCCGAGACCCTTTTCTATCAATCAGCGTGAACTCCACCCCCGGCTTTCCTCGGTCCTCCACCTCAACCACGGCGATCTTCGCGCTATCGAACTCCTGATAGACAGCGGTCGCCCGCTCTTCGATAGCCGCCATGGTCTCCTTCATCAACCGTAGAGGAATCCCGTACCTGTTCCAAGCACCTATCAGAAGCTTCGCCGCACGCATATTCTGACGATGCTCCTTCATATCCTTCTCACAGTCCGAGATCAGCTTCTTCGCCTTCTTGTTCGACTGAAGCGATTGCTGGTGTGCCTTGATCTCTCCCTTAGCCTCAGAGATCGTTGCCGCAGCCTCATCCAACCGGTCGTTCACTTCCTCGATCCTCGTATGAAGCTCTCTATACTCATCACCAAGCTTCTCCTGTAGGTCGATGTACCGCCCATCTTTCTTCTTCTGTTCAGCTTGAAACCGACTCAGGTCACGATTGATTGTGGTAAGCCTCTTCTCGATCTCGGAACCTTCCTTGGTAGCCGATTTGATAGAGGCAGAAAGCTCGTCTATCTGTGAAGAGATATCGGTATATCTCTTCAACGAATTGCTGTCATGATTGAATTGAGACTTCAGCGTATCAAGCTTCCCGCGCATCTTCTCAACGTCCTCTTTCCAACGATCCACAATCCCGTCGTCGATTGTTGATCCGCACAGAGGGCAAGTATTACCAATGCCAGAACTCTCCTCAATCGCCTTCTTCTTGAGAGACAGAACGCTTTGAACAGAGCCTATCTGCTGCTGAAGATCGCCCTTACTCTTCTCCAGAGTTTCCGGGTCCAGTTTGAGTACCTCATCTTCAACACACTTCTTCTTGCGTTCTATCTCTTCCGTGAGCGTCTCCGACAGATCGCGCTTCTCCTCAAGCAAACGGTCCCGCTCATCCTCCAGATCAGAGATTTGTTGTTCGAGGTTCTTCCGCTCAACCCCGAGTTCTGACTTCTCGCGGAGAAAGGCTTGATACTTGTCCTCCTCCACCAGAAGATCGTCTTTTTCTCCCTTCAATGATTGCGTATCTTTCGTGGCCCGCTCTATCTCGTACTCCAGATCGGAAATGGTCTTCTTCAGTTCCTTCTCATCAATGAGAGCAGACTCCGCGCCCGACTTCTTTGATTCGGCAGCATCATGCGCTCTCTTCTCTTCGTCATACCGCTCCTTGGCAGCCTTCAGAAGCTTCTTATATGGACCCACTTCAGAAAGCTTCTGCAACGCCTCCAGACGGGCAGCAGGCGCTACACGGATCAGCGTGTCGTGACGAACATCGTGCAGACCGAAAAACGCTGTTAGCATGTAGGTGTCACCGTCCATACCAAGATGGTTCTTCACCCACTCATCCGCCTCTCGACCCTTTGCCACCAGCTTCCGATTAATCCGAACTTCAAAGAATCCTGACCCATTGGCTTTCCGACCGCGCCGAACTTCAGTACCATCATCCTCCCAGATAGTAACCTGATGAGAACCGTCCCCATTGATTCGAGACATGCCAGACATCGTGTCCCGGCCAATCCCAAAGTAGGTGTAAGGAATGGCCTCAAGAAGAGAACTCTTCCCTGACCCATTATCCCCGGACACCGAGATCGTAGCGCCCTCCAACTCCACCTCTTCATTCTCGTAGCTAAGGAAGTTCTCCAACCTGATTCGCTTGATCATCGGTTTAACACCTCCTCCTCATGAGCCTTTCTCACAACACTGACAGCACGAGGATCAGGATCACCCTCATAATCGATGTGTAGCTTGATCAGAGCATCGTGGATAGCCGCCTCCATGCTATCCGCATAGACCAAGTACTCTTCTTTGAACGAAGACAACGTAAACGTCACCTCATACAAGATCATCCCAACACCTCCACTATAAGCTCCTCGCCGATCTTTCGTGCCTGAGTCTTAACCTTCACAGGCTCATCCTGCTCTGAAATCCACTGGAGGAGTAGTTTTTCATGAGAGGTTGTCATCTGCTGCCGGTCCGTAACTTCAGTTACGTTTTCCGTAACTTTCGTTTCGAGCCGAGTCACATGCCCGTATCGATTGAACAGTTCACGAACCGCCGCCTCGTTCACAACACCGTACTGCTTGGCAAAGATTGTGACCTTGATAATCGCGTCCTTTGCCACTTCCGCAATCTTCTTCTCATCGAGAGAAGTCTCATCCTTGTCTGTAAGGTCGATTTCGATGTGCTGCCATGGAGTTCCCATAGCAGGCAATTCCTTGAGCACATACTTCTGGGGATCATCCAAAGGAATGCTGATGTACCCCTTTCGCTCATCTACTTCACCAAAGTTGTTAATCGTAAGGCTGCCCGGATACACCACCCGGCCACTCTTTCCAACGTACTCTCCCTGATTATGAATGTGCCCGGAGAATACAAGTCCCGGAATCTTTGCGAGGTCTATCGGCAAAGCATCCCCAGCCTCAAAGAAGATGTCGTTTCTGTAGTCACTGGCGGACACCTGCCCATGCGTAACCGCAAAGTCAGCCACTACCTCGTTCCCGGCCATCATCATTGCTTCAAGAGAAAGGGCGCTATCTCGGTAAGCCAAAGGGATGTGAGGATAGAATGACACCTTTGCGGAACCAGTCGAGTCCTCGACTATCGTGTTGTACGGCTCGGTGTAGACATGCACATTATCAAGCCTCGCCGAGTCCACCATCTGCATATTCACGCGATCCGTTCCAGCATCATGGTTTCCCGGTATCACGTAGAACTGAACGGTGGGGAATCGACGAAGGAACGCAAACCATTCCGAGATTACGTCTGTAGTAGGATTAAGCCGATTGAAAATGTCCCCCGCAATAACAAGAGCTTGTTTGGTATGCAAAGCCTCGGCAGCCACATAATTGAGAGCATCGCGAAGGTCCCGCCGCTGCGAGGGCATCCCCTCAGAAGTGAGAAACGAATCCGCCTCTTTTCCCGCATGTAGATCAGCTATGAGTATCACGGTGCTCCTCCATATTCCTAATAATCTCGACCACATCCGCCTGCACTTCAGGCTCATCAAGGATTTTCAGCAACCCTGTCGGGGTATACGCTTTTGATTTGCTCGGAATCTTCAACACATCGCTCTTAGACTTCGCCGTACTCTTAAAAGCCCCGACCCACTCCAAGAACGCTATTGTATCTTTCGCTCGATTGATCCCTCGACCATACTCGATTACGAACTCCGCTTTACGGTGAGGAGGAAACACCTTGTTCTTTCTAACAGACACTGCAACTTTGGTGGCCAATTCGACCGACTCCTCAACCTCGCCATAACCCATCAATGTCTTGCCTGTTTGCTTACCACTTCGGGGAGCGCGTATCTCGATCAGATAGCCCGCCCAATAGTCCAGAGCCTTGCCACCCGGTCGGGTTTCGGGATTACCGAACACCACACCAACCTTCATACGAACCTGATTGATGAAAATCAGCAACGCGCCCTTCTGCTTTACCAAAGGTCCAAGCTTACGACACGCCTGACTCATAAGTCGGGCGTGTAGACCTACATGAGCCTCGCCCATGTCTCCTTCAACCTCTGCCTTGGGAGTCAAAGCCGCAACGGAGTCGACAACCACCAGACGGTAGCCTTCCTTGATTGCCTTCTCCGCTACGTTAAGAGCCTCTTCACCATACCCCGGCTGAGCAATGGCTACTCTTGAGAGATCGATTCCCAGCGCCTCCGCATAGCTAACATCAAGGGAATGCTCCGCATCAATGAAAAGCGTGGGCATAAACTTGCCAGAGGAGTCCTCTATGTGCTGCGCCTCTTTCACGGCATGCAGAGCAAGAGTGGTTTTTCCACCAGACTCCGGGCCGTAGATTTCAGCAATCCGCCCCCACACGTAACCCACAAACGGATTACCGCTGAGAGCGATATTCAGCATCATGCTACCAGAAGACAAACCAGCAATGTCCTTCACTCGGGCTGCCTGTTCGTCGGTTAGACCAGACAGTGCCCTCAGATTGAGGACACTGTTGACCTTCTCTCGAAGCTCATTGTGATCCATGCGCTACATCCTTGTCTTGCCGGATTTCTTGGATGCAGAGCCCTTAGACGACGCACGATTTCGTGTAGCCGTCTTACCCTTGGGAGGGGTTTTCTTCTCGGAAGCAGACTTCTTCGGGGCGGGCTTCTTCTTGGGAGGCGTCTCTTCCTCTTCCTCATCATCCTCGCCCGGAATATCGTCTTTGAACTCGTCGTTCTCCTCTTCGTCGTCTTCCTCTTCCTCGTCGGATTCAACGTCATCGAGGTAATCGTCATCAGGCTCGTCCTCCGAATCCTCTTCAAGAGCGACTTCCTCGTCCTCCTCCGGCTCCTCGGAATCCTGACCGCTGAGGTACTCCGCGACCTTCAGAACCTCGTCCTCATCGATCTCCCCAAACTGATCAAGATCGAGCTTGGCAAGCTCTTCGGGAATCTCGATTTCGGGCATCTCGGACTCTTCCTCTTCCGCACCCCACACAACCTGTGTGTACTTGGTGTTACGGCCCTTCCGTCGCTCCTTCTTCGTCCAGAGCACACGGTTTCCGAGGTCCGACCCACTCTTGATGAATGGAGTGTTCTCCCCATTCCGAAGACCGATAAGGCCCTCCCACTGGGCGGTAGTCAGACTGAGAAGACCGATCTCTGCCGGATTCTCTTCAGCCTCGGTGTCGAAGTCCGCTTCGAGATGCTTCCCGGTTTTGTCCTTCACCACGATGTACTGGCCACGGATCGCCTTCAGTATCACTCTACCCTTGGCGCGGAGGTCGTTCGCCTTGTTCTTCAGCTTGTCAGCTGCGGCGGAATCTCCGTCTTCGCGCATACGCTTTGCCTCTTGGTACATATCCAAAACATGGGCACATACCGGGCAGTTGTCGGCGTCGAATCCTTTGCCGTCTACACCACCAGCACAGATAACCGCTCTCCTACCTTGCGGCCCCTCGTACCAGTGAGCGAATGAGGTTGAATACTCCAACCCCAAGAGATACCACGGAGTCTTCGCATCGGGTATGCTGAGAAAAGGCTGCCCGCCAGACGACTCCATGGCACTGGTTGTTTTTTGAACATCTTCGTCTCTATCAAGACTCTGAGCCATCAGTGTCCTCCTATATGTCTGCGAGCGACCCGCTCTCCCTCAACGAGGAAGATGACAGACTGCTGATCTCAGCATGCGTCAATCGGGCGATCTCGCGCAGTGTCCAGATTTGATTGTCGTACCCCTTCACGAGCACTGACACCTTCTTGTTGATGTCCACAAGGTCCCGCAGCGTGGACTTTTTCTTCCGATACTGGTCCGCGTTATCCAGCATAACCTTAGACTTCTTCCAGCCCTCGGTAGCTTTCGGGTTCCCGTCATGGACATCCATGTACTGTTCTTGGAACCAAAGATCGAACTCCTCTTCGGCCTCATCGATCTCTCGCTCCAAAGTAACCTGCAACGCTTTCCAGTACGATAGTCGCGCCGGAAGCTCGTTGAGGTATTGCTTGATCTCTGATACCGACAGGTCCCTGAGAACCAGATTATCGGCTACAGCCGAACTGTAGGTTCGCCCTTTGTACTCGAACTCAATGTCTATCGGACCAAGATCAAGAAGGCTTTTCTTAGCCATAATTATCTCCTCATAGGTTCATAATCGTACTCAGCGGGATTTTCTTACAACAGATTTGATGTCCAGCCGATCCACACCTTTCCGCTCTTCCAATCGAGTCTGATCCTTCTCAGTTCCTCGGATCATCTTGTCGATTCCCTTACTCCGAGCCATACCGCTCAAGAGCAGATGAACCTGCATCTCGTTAATCCGAGAATTGTAGTAGCTGGTACGGATCACGGAGGGAGCGTGCCGAGTAGCCTTGCTTACCGCAGCAAAGACCTCCTCCACAAAATCCCCTATCCACGGGCGCTTCTGCCACATCATTGGCACCCCTATCGAGACAACGTATTGCTTGGTTGTCTTGATATCGAGAGAACCAAAGATCAAGCTCGACTCACGAATAGCTCGCATAAGCCCGCCGTCCTCGGTTACCCGATCCGGGAACACCATACGGCGAAGGTCGATGTAGCCGTTCTGAGCGAAGAGAATCCTTCGAAGGTCATTCGCGTCGAGAGCCTTGTATCCCGAGGAGACATCAATGAAATCGCTGAACCGCTCCAGCTGCGTAAGCATGTAGAAGCGTTTTAGACTGGTAACAATTCCAGCGTTGACACTGCCCCAGTAGTTACCGTCCCCTCTCCCGTACCGCTGCATACAGAAGTCGTTATCGATGAGCATGGTCGATATGCGCTCTTTCTGGATGTACTCTTTGACCAGACGGTCAAGCCCTTCTAAAGCGTTCGGCTTCGTTGGGAGACCTTCTCGCTTCTCTGGCAACGTGTAAATCACCAGAACACGCTTTTCCTCAGCAAGCAGACAGTCAAGCACCGGAAACAGGAACCCTGTACCGGCTCCCCCACCACCCCCAACACAGACCAGAACAGTCTTGGCTGAAGGAAAATCCTTTCGCTGGTGTAGAAAGTCTACGATCTTCTGGTACTCATTTCGGGCGGCCATCTCCCCAAACTTCGGGTCTCGGCCGGTACCTCCATGTTCGAACACCAGACGCTCGTATCTACCGAACCCCATGTGTGCAAAGTCGATACCAGCAAGGTTCATCACCACGGCGGGCGATCCCATACCTTCCTTGACCGCTTTCGCAATGCGACCACCACCCTGACCCAGCCCTATTACGAATTCAAACATTGAACTTCTCCTTAAAGAAGGCAATCACCCCTTCCAACCCTTCAACCACGGCCTTCGCCGTCGACTTATTGTTCTTCACAACCGTCGGGGAGAGGTTGGTAGCCATGAGAGGAGAAAGCTCCTTGAGGTCTTTCTTGATGATGTCGAGAACCTTCTTAATTGACTCGGTCTCGCTGATCTCCTTTCGAAGAGCCGCCTGCTGCTTCTTGAGGTCCTTGAGCTTGGCCTCTTCTTCCTCGGTGAGATTCGACTGACTTTTGAGCTTACCAACTTGCTCGGTCAGGCGCTCGATTTCAGCGTTCATCTCGCGCTCCATCTCATCATGGGTGTCGTCGGCTATCTTGGTGACCTCCTTGATCTTCTTGTTAAGCTCATCCTCGGTGTAGAGCTTCTTAGACGGCTCTGGGTCCTCGACAACCGCCTCTTCGGTCCCGTCGGAAAGCAACGCAATCGCCCGACGGAGCGAGGGCAAATCGGCAACGCGTTGCCGATTTCGAGCGGCACGCATGTAATTCCGAGCCTCGCTCTCACCAAACGGAAGGTTCTCCTTGATCCACGGAATCCACTCACCGTGCTTGAGTTCTTCCTTCTGAGCGATTAGCTCATTCCCGATCTCAATGAAAATGGGAGTAAGCTCCTCAACCGCCTTACCAGCGATCCCCTCAGCCTTCTCATACAGCTTGTTGATCTTGTCTGCCCGAGAGACGGCCTTCGGTTTCTGAGAAGTCTTGCGCTTGGTTGCTGCCTTAGACGCCTTTTCCGGCTCCGGGGAGAATACCTCTACCCCTTCAACACTCTTCGACTTTGAACTCGCCATAGTATTCCTCCACCTGCTCCGGTGTCATAGAATTAGGATCGGCCTCCTCGGGCAACTGTACGGTGATAGTGGGGACGTGACGACTCAATGTCGTCAATGCTCCAACACGCTTCTCATCACCGTACATCGCCCGCTGACCTGCCTCATCACCGTCGTAGCTAAGCACAACGCGCTTAGAGTATCGCCGAAGTTGTAACACCTTATCCGGCGTCATCTCCATCGTCCCCATGTTCGCTACAGCGGCAATCCCGAACTGTTGAAGGTAGATCGCATCGAACTCACCTTCTACGACAACGGTACATAATCGTATTCCCGGCCACTTTCTTACAGCCTGTCTCATTCCAAACAACGTTCGGTGTGGAGACCTGCTCTTCTTTGTCTTCGGAAGCATCCCTTTGGGAATGGCTCTTCCTACATAGGAAACCAGCTTACCTTCCGGGGTGTAGATCGGGATCACCACCCGGTCATGATACTTACGAACACCCACTCGCATATCAAACTCTCGGATCATCTGAGGAGAGATTCCCCGACCCATCACATACTCCCACGCAGGAGAGCCTTCGACCACCTTCGGATAGATTTTATGGAACGACTTCACATTGAAGTACTTGAACGTATCCTCATCTTCATGAAGGTGCTTTCGAATCCGATTCTCCATATCGAGTACGGAGTCATCCTGTCGGGTTAGACGCCACGCAGAATAGTTCGAGATGTCGAGAGCCTTAGCGAGAAAGTCGGCAAGCGAGCCCTCTTCCTGACAAGCAAAGCACTTGAAATATCCCGTGTCCGCCCAGATTCCACAAGAGGGAACAGTGTCCTCATGGAACGGGCATAGAGCCATCAACCGCTTCCCGTGATCCTCGTACTCGATGTCGTTGTCTTGCAGAATCTGCTCAACATCCATCTCAACCCTCGATATCCTCATCCAAATCAGATTCCGTGAACTCTTCTTCCGACATGATCAACGAAGATACCATAGAAAGAATCTCGCTCCGGGTGTTCTCATTCACCCCCGAGCTATCCATGACGGTTATGAGCCCTTCAGTAAGGTCTTCAAGCGCGATGAGTAGGTTCTCAAGAATCGTCACCGATGCAATGTCAAACTGCCACCGGGCAATACACCCAGAAACGGCGGTCCTCAGCTTTGGGTCGGGTATAGCCTCTGCGTAATCTTCAGTCGTCATCGGAAAGATGTCTGCCGGGTAAGGATTTCTCGGCCACCAATATGGTATGTTACTCATGATTTCCTCCTTTGCCTTGGCTTCGGTTTTGTCTTCCGAGCCTTTCGCTCCATCTCAACTACATTATCTTTGAGGTCCGCCAACGACGCAGTCTTCTTGACCTCCTCATGGAGACGCATAATTGACAGGTTCGGAGTCAGACGGATCGGTCTTGTCGGCACATCAGCGTTACGCATCTTAATCACCTGTAGCTTCATCCGACCCTCAACCAAATCCTTGTCCGTCTGAATGAGCGCAATGATCACCGGCGCTGCTTCGCTGATCGCCCGTGCGTACTTTGCATCCTGCGCATCGTACAATTCCTTATCATAGGCATCATCACGTACCTGACCTGCCGTCCAGCCCCCAATGTTCCGGTCCGAGCATAGCCCCTTGAAATCCCAAACCGCCTCTGACTGATCTTTAGCATCGCTACGTCCTCGCGTAACTGGGTCCACAATATTGATGTAATCGAGAAAGACCGCGCCAAGTTTCTCTCCGGTCTCCTCCTCGATCCGGGTCATATCTCGATCCAGATCATCGATGGTAAACCGTCTCGGATAGCTGGCTATGTAGAACCTATTATCCTTCATAGCTCGGTACTGGATGATCGTGTTCTCCCACTTTTTGTAATCTTCTTCAGAAAGCTCTGCCGTCCTGAACTTCATGCCGGGGATTCTGGTAAGTCTTGCATCCACCCGAAAAGCAAGCTCTTCAATAGACATCTCTCCAGAACCAACAAACACATTATGCCCGTGTTCCCACGCATTCGCCGCAAACTCGATCAGCCCCGCTGTCTTACCTACCCCAGTCACTCCGAGTATAACCCCGAACTCTTTTGGCATGAGACCGCCTGTAAGACGGTCGAACATAGGTATTCCTGTATGGATACCCACCTCACCATCTTCACTCGCATCGACCGCCTGCTCCTTCTCCCGCATAACCTCAACGCGACGGTCATAATGCTCCAAGTAGTCGACCGTATTTTCGGTATCATTCAACCGAGCTTCCCGAGCCACTGACAAGAGTTTGGTCTTTGCTGACTGCAAATCGAACTGACGTATAGTACCAATCACCTGTCCACAAGCTTTGAGCACCCGTCTCGATTCATAAAGGTTCAACAGTTGGGACATCATATGCCGAACGGTCTTCTCATTGATCGGAGCAACGTTCACCTCGAACAACTGGTCAAGAGCTTCCTCAAATAATCCCCGCTCCTTCTGGGACATCAATCCCCGGCTCTTCAACTCATTCAAGATCATTGCCCGAGACAACACAATCCGAAGATCGCTGGCTACATCAAACACATCCTGTAAGAGGATGTCAGAAAACCACAACTTCTCGACCATACCTAACACAGAAGGGTTTTCCCGAATACCGTAAGCAAGGAGTTGATACTCGATCTCAGGGTCCCTGAAGTCTGCTGCCCTTTCTTCGATGTCTTTGTCGATAGGCTTACTGTTGCTTGGCTTTTTCCCAGTCAAGGGTTTCCTCCTGCTGTTCCCTATCTCGCAGAATGTTAGCGGATTCAAGTATGTGAGAGTTCCAATAATCTACCTCAGAATCCAATCGAGACATCCAATCAGCTGACTGTGTGTTCCGATAGTCCTCCCCCAACAGAGCAAGAAAGCGCAGATGTCCTCGAAGCATTGACATCGTAGATTCGCCAAACATCTTCGTTAAATCTTCCTCAGAAAGATTCGTACAGATGATAAAAGCAACCCCACGACTGATCATTCTACGAACGAACTCCTCCAGAGTCTTTGAAACGAAGTTCGAGTTCTGGGCGATGTACACCTTATCCAACTCATCCAGTAGGAGAATCTCTCCCGACTCATACTCTTCGAGAAGCTCGGTGTCCTTCGCCTTCACCGCCTCAACGTATTGCTGAGCCGTGAAGTACTGAACGGAATACCCTTTCACAATCGCACGCTTTCCTATAGCGCACTGCAACGAAGTCTTCCCTCGACCATTAGGACCCATGAACAGAATCCCCAGAGACTTCTTCGTAGCGGCCCGAAGCTTGTCAGTGTAGTGCTTAGATACCGCAACAACACTCTTCGGCTTGACCTCGGTAAGGTCGTCAAAAGAAAGCTCCCAGTACTCAGTAGGAATCTTGGATTCGATCAGGAAGTTCAGATAGTGTTGGATGATCCGGCAATCACACAGATTCCCATCAACCAACCCAGAACCTCCACACACCTCACACTGATCAACAAGCTCCTCTCTGAGGTCAACCATGCGATCAAGAATCTTTCTTCGCATTTATCCTCTCCAGTTCTGCGGTAAGCACCTTGTCTTGCTCCTCCACCAAACGGCGGTAACCGTCATCGTTCTCCAGATTGCTGGAAGTATTCAAGTAGGAGTCTGTCTTTCCTTCAAGTTCTTCATCCTTGAACTCCTCCACCATCGCCGGGTACAGAAACAGACCGTAGTTGAACTTCTTCCGAGGGTACTTATTCACTCGGTACCACTTGCAGTACTTATCAAAGTCAACCTCATCCATCAGCTGGATCAGTTTTGAAAACCCGTGGTGCTTTGTAAGAAATACTGGGTTGATCTTATTCTTTGGAAAGTACTTCAAGAGGATAGCTTCTGCTTTCTTCCAATCCTCATCCTCAAGAATATCCTCCAGAGACCAGTTTCTTCCCTTTCCTCCAGTGGAGGATTTTTCCAAATTGATATCGCCCGGTCCCTCTTTCTTCTTATTCTCTTCTCTTCTAATATTGTAAGAGTCATACAAGATTAGAATAGACTGGGCGATATCAATTTGGAAAATATTCTTTACCTCAACAACAATTCTCCTGCCTTTTTTGTGGGTGGTGGTGATAAACCCGGTCCTCTCCAAGGTGTCTCGGGCAGCTTTGATCGTGTGCGGGCTCCTGATATTGGTACCCTCTTTGATCTCAGCCATCGTAGGAGCATCCTGTCCATGGTCTTCAAAGTAGCTGAATAGAACTAACAATTCGAAGTGCTCAGATTCTACCGCAAGCTCTCTCAGCAATGTTCGGGTCTTGGACGAGATCAAAGTAAATCCTCTTCTGCCGATATGGATGGAGGAGCCTCCTGCGGAATGAATACAGGAGCGTCTATGTCTGTGCTTGAGCTTCTTCGTCTTCGAGGGTTCTGGTACATTCCGCTGAATGAGGTGTACACCAGATTCTCAGCAGTACCTTTACCGATCCGAGGATCGTGCTCTACCAAAGCCCGAGCAGCCTGTCGCTTGTTCATACCTTCCAGAAGACAGTCTTCAAGAAACTCAATCCTCTGCATAGTAAGCGTCATACTGTTGCGGTCTTCCTGATACGCCTCCCCGAGTTCGTTAATGTCCTCCAAGGAGCGAGAGTCTATAACCTGTTCTATTGCCTGTCGGAGTCGTTTTGTCATTGCGTACCTCTACGGTACATCATCGTACAGGAGCAAGATTTCTTACAGCATCTGCGTTGAAAACTCGACTTCGGATCACATATAGATAGTTGGTAGTAACGCCCAGTTCTTCTGCTGCTTCTTTCGTTGAATAACCTTTCCGCAGAAGCCGGAACCAACGAAAAGCCACAACGTATTGTGCGGCCTTTTCTGCTTCGGCTTCAAGAGATTTCTCGATCCGGTCAAGCGCATCGGATACTTCAATCTCTTCAAATCCGGGATCGTGTGCGAAGTACTTCTGTACGATCCCTTGGTATACCGGGTCGTCGCTATCGATTGAGTTTGGATCAAATCTCATGATCGATTCGTTGAAGGGTAGCTTTCGGTATCTACCATCTATCAAGTGCCCATACTTCGATTGAGCCGCTGACTTGGCAAATACAAGAAAGCTCGTTTTGTCGTCGTATTTGGGGAGAGCTTTGATGACGGCTTCCCATAACTCCTGTTCAGCGTCCTCTTTATCCATCGTGTGAGGAAACCTGCGAGCCAACTTGTTTGCTTGGATTCCGATAAATGCTTTGAGGTCCTCATTCTCGAAGACTTGTGTACAGACTGAACTTGACATGGCATCCTACCTCCATAAAGTTGTTCTACTAAATCTTAGCAGATCATGCCAGTTGTGTCAAGTTGTATTTGAAATCGGCAACGCGTTGCCGATTTGCCCTCGCTTAAAAATGGGGTGACCCGCCGAAACGAGCCACCCCGGAGAAGAGAAGAGACGCCTCCGAAGAGGCGACGTTTATCTTGATAATGCCTGCACCCCGATCACGATGGCTTCAAGAACAGCTACACCTATTGCGATCCCCACCCCCCACTTTAGGAGTGCCTCCCTGTGCTCATACCCTTGGACGAGATTTTCTATCTCAGCTACATGAGACTCCTCATTCTCCTCCAACTGTTGGGTCGTACTTTTCAAGGATTCCGAGACCTCGGTCAATTGACTCTCCAAGAAGTCGATTCGACTCTGCAATGCTTCCTGCTCCCTCTGCGCTGCTGTCAAGCGCCTCTCCAAGCGATTGATTCTCTGCTCTAAGTTGCTGCGCAATCGTTCGGCTTCTTCCAAGCTCAGATTCAAGTCGACTATTATCTGCTCGGAGTTCGCGTAGTTCTGCTTGGCTTCGCTCAAGCTCTGCTGCAAGGCGCTGATTTCCAGATTGGAGTTCGCCAACAGTGCCTTCGAGGTTAGCAATTCTTCCTTGAGCATGTTGTAGTCTTCCAATGACATCGCTATAGTCTGCCCGAAGCCGCTCAATGGTAGCATCAGCAGCATCGCGATCAGCACCCCAATCGAGACGAACCTTGATCGAATCATAAACCGCCACCCCCAGAGCGAGAACTATCAACACTACCAGTGCTTTCCACATCCACCCGTTCATGTGTAGTTGTACCTCCTTGTCCATTGGTTATGACTTGTCTTTCTCGAACCTCACTTCGCTGTTGAACCATCTTGAATGCCTGCCCACCTGCGGCGAGACCTGCTCCTCCCGAAACAACCAGAACCAAACTACCGATGAGTTGGAGAAGCACATTCGCATTTTCGGAACCC
Source organism: uncultured Thermoplasmatales archaeon (assembly GCA_964597365.1). Lineage (GTDB taxonomy): Archaea > Thermoplasmatota > E2 > DHVEG-1 > DHVEG-1 > CAZKUB01. Next base: position 46,026 of record CAZQXW010000007.1, read on the forward strand.
TGCGTGATCTTTACCATAGCGATGCTGATCAGAACCATACCCCAAATCACCATCAAGGCCCCGAGAGTAAACCCAAGGAAAGCGAGCAGTCTCATCATAGATCGGTTGCCCGGTTCGCGTTCAAAGAAACCCGTCATCTCTATCTCCCCTTCTTCTCTCGTATTATACTCTCACCCACGCATCTTTCGTTGTAGCTACCCCTGACTTGTCTTTATTCCTCTACTGTCTGATAGGTTCATTCTGTTATCCCCTCATTAAACCCATAATTCATCATACCACCCCGATTATCCTATACAGGACGTATCCCTGCTTCTACTGGGGCAGACTCTATTGTAACGATCCCTCTTCGACCGATATAAGAATGCCCATTTCCAAAAACATGCGCTTCGGTGATAGGTTGAAAAGCAGGTAGGTTATTAGCCAAACACTCCCACGTATTTGAATCAAAGTCGAATCTGTAGTGCTGCAAAAACTCTTTACCAACCCCACCATCCATCATTAACCATACATCCGTATCAGAAAATCTCCCTATTACAGGTACTCCAATAGACACAGCAACAGGTTCATTTATAGCTATTGATCCCAACTCATCAAAGGAAGAGCCATTGACCTCCCACATATGCAAAGTTTCATTGTCCGTGTTAATGGTGGCTACTCTGGTAGGGGAGAGCGCTGCCACAGGGGTTGAATTGGTAGAAGTATTTGATACGGAAGCAATCTCTGAAAGGGAGGAACCATTCCAGCGGTATAGCGAAAGTGAACCTAACCCACTGGCAATATCGGTGATAAACACATCTTGTTCGTTTAAGGCACAACTTATCTTTGGTTCAATAAGTGTAGCAGAAACAGAGTCTTGTAAGGTAATTGTTGCCGTTACCAACTGGTATACTTGAATCTCATTAGCGGTGGTATTCAAAACAATCACGCTATCCTGAGTAACTCGTTCAAGCCTGTCATACGTAGCTACCGTAAAAGAAGCAGCCGTAAAAAAATAGTCCGTAGAAGTAAGAGGATCATCAGAGACAAGCTCAAACAGATTTAGTTCATTATTAGTTGCATCTAATACCCAAAGAAGCGAACCTCGCCAGTGAGCCACATCCCTCGCCGTTATACCTGTAAAAGTTATGGGAGTCAGTTTCATTGCCGATACTCGAAAATCCGTCCTTCTATAGATACCAAGTGTAGTTAATGCCTCTTGAGCCGTTCGATCATCAAGAATTGATCGGGAAAACTCTGTAGTATGCTCTACTGTGCTTTCTACATCTACAGTCCAATCATTTCCTGAACGCACATCCGTAATTTTGTCTTGGGAAATAGACGATACCCCCGAAGCAACATAGACCTCCGCAAGTTTTATCCATCCTGAAGTACGAGAAGGCGCAACCGGAGATGCTGCTTCGGTACCTTCTCGAACGGCTATTTCATACCCGTATTCCTTCCGAGTGTTCACAACCGACGTAGTGATCAATTTGGTAACGGGGTCCTTGAAGTTTCGGGATTTCGCTTCATAAGGAACCTCTATAGGCCGTATCTCAACCAAGTCTATTCGATCCTGTGATCCGCCAGAATTGAAAGCTACCTGAGTATCCTCAGAAAGGAGCACCGAGAAGATGTCTCCGGCGCTTGCGGAAAAACCCCAGACATCTGAAGAGAGGTAATACCCTTGAGAAGAAACAGCTGCCCCAGAACGAAGCGTACACGTAAGAAGGTTGTCATGCTCTAATTCGAGTCCTCCAACAACTACATCCTTTCCTTCGGACAGCAACCCTTTAGCCATTGTCGCGAGGGTATCAGTAAAGTTCAGGTATTGTGACAACCCTACATGATTGATGTCGGCTTCTCGAAATATCTCATTCGGAAACCATTGACTTGTCTTTATTCCTCGGCCCTCACTATACGTCATCTACTTCTCCTACAATAAATCAGGCGGGTCTCCCCGATACACACGAATCAATTCAGTAGTTGAACCATAACAATGGAGGTAAGCTGATCCTAATCCTCCTATAGGAGGCCATCCAAACCCTGAAATCTCTCCCGGAAGGTTAGTCAATACCACAACCCATTCAAACGTCTCGAAATTGAACCGCAGCTGTTTCCCGGAGAGACCCTCAGTTAAAAACAGAATAAAACTTGAAACCCAAACATCTGTGTTGGATATCGGGGTTAAGAAAGGCCCTGAAGGAGTAGCTGCATAATCAGAAAACGGATCATAAGAACTTCCCAAACGATTCAGACTTTGTCCATCAAACTCCCACATTTGCAGGGTGTCATCATCATCAAAATCAAACGTAACAAAGTGAATCGGGTCTAACGCTACAACCGCACAACCTGAAGCCCCGATAGATGTGTTTGCTGCGAGTTCTACCAGAGTAGACCCCTCTAATCGGTATAACGACATCGTTCCTTGGCCGCCTGTGGTATCTGTCCATATAAAATCTAACCCATTTCTTGCAGACGCCATTCTGGTATCCTGAAGGGCCGAAGCTCCTCCAGACAAAGTTATAGGACTACCCAAAGCAGATATTGACGGAACGGTAGGATCAAACTCAAAAGCTTGAATCTTGTCGTAATCGTATCCGAGCATTACACAAACGTTGTCCTTAATTCTTACAACCTCTACTGTAGCGGGAAGATTGAGACTACCTATCTCCGCGACCTCTGTTAAGGTAATCGCATTAACTGTCGTCTCCCACACATACACAACAAGTTTGTCGTTGCCCCCATCAGCAACCCAAATATAACTGCCTGCACACCATGCCCCACTTCGTTCTAAAACTGTACTCGGATTAGCCGCCAAAGAGATGACTCCAGAAGTCGAAACAAAAGAAATTGACCCTGTTGGTTTTCTGAGAATGTTCTTGAATCTCTGATCAAAGACTCTAAAGGTGCCTCCTGTGGACCCAATAAACGTGGCAAGAAGAATCTCATAAGCAGTAGGAACAGAGGAATCAACCACAAATCCAAACGATCCGGCAACCCCTTCTGATAGCTTAACGTAATTGAGGGTACTTCCATCAAGGGTTGCGCTACCAATCGTCATATTGGTCTGATCTTCCGTTTCCACTCTGTAAACTGTTCCATACTCCTCGGTTATATAGGAAACAAGAGCAGAGATATCGAGAGTATCCCCTGTTCCTTGAGAAACTACTCCTCCCTTAATGAGCACCTTGCTGTGTTTCGAGAAGTCCAAGACAGTTTGACCGGCGCTTACTACCGCTCGAAAAGGTTCGACAGTTGTTTCCGAATCTGTGGTCCATGTATCAGAATAGCGTACATCCTTGATATCGCTTTGTGTAATCGAGCTTACGCCGGAAGCGACATAGACCTCTGCAATCTTGATCCACCCTGAAGTTCGACTCGGGGCCACCGGAGAAGGGTCTTCCGTTCCTTCTCGGACTGCAAACTCGAAGCCATACTCTTTTCGAGTAGGGGTTACTGCGGTAGTTACCAGTCCTGTAACAGGGTCTTTGAAGTTTCTGGGAGAATCATTATATTCCGTTTCGATTGGTCTGATCTCAACGGTATCGATCCTATCGTCCGTTCCTCCAGAATTGAAAGCAACATTAGTGTCTACCGGCACTACCACCATAAACAAAGCACCGGGATCGGCGGAAAACCCCCACGAGTCATCTACCAGATATGCTCCTTGAGACGATATCGCCAAACCCGCTCTAAGCTTTGTAGTTAGCAGAGAATCGTGTTCGAGTAGAAGACCCCCAATTACAACATCTTTGGATTGCTCAATCAAATCCCTGTGCTGAGCGCCAAGCGTGTCGGTCATGTTCAAGTAGGTGTTCTTGCCTACGGCGTTTATATCGCTATCCCTGAAGATTTCGTTTGAAAACCAGAGTCCGGTTTTGATTCCTCTGTTATTCCCCAGTTTCATCTATATCTCCCTACACAACCTGCGCGTCTATGGTCTTCGTTATCTGATTCACCGTCTGTACCCACGCCCCGATATCAAAGTACTTCTGAACCGATCCAACATGAATGTCTACTGTCTTAATGAACCGATCCTGTCGGATAAACACAATATCAAAGTCAACTCCAGAGGCTTTGATCCGCTCTATAATTGTACCGAGATAGGTGATAATCGGCCCGATTCCTTCTCCCCCAACAAAGTTCTGGTCTACGTACCCTTGATCAGTGTCACTAACGAATAGCGATGTATCGTAGTCTACCCCTCCCTCGATTCTGATCTCAAAGTACATATTGTTGTTGTCGAAGTTCTCTATCACCTGAACCGTAGTAAGATCATCAATGAAGTGACTTATTGCTTGGATAATAGCCCAGCGGTTGGTACGTCGCGGGTACGTTTGCTGCACTACCAAAGACCTAAAACGGTTTCGGAATACTTGGTCTTCCTCTCCTCGATTCCGACGTGGAAGATTAATAAACGCGTTCACCAGTTCGTCAAGATTGTCTGACTCGGCAACGTCGAGATCAAAAGACTGGATGTAGTAGTTTGAGACTGAGCGAAGAAACTCAAGCTCGTTCGCAAGAGCACCGCTGTTGAAGTCTGAAGACTCTTCTATGGTAATCTCAGGGACGGCGTCCTCTTGACCGAACAGTGCCTGATAGGTCTCATCGTTCCTATTCACCGCTTTAGACACTGCTCTGTTGAACGTCTTGATCATACTCATACTACACCACCGTCAGGCTGATAGTCCCCACCCGACCAACCTGTGTATCCGCTATCGTCACGTTTGCAGAAGGAAGCGTGATATCAGTGTCTTCTACTCCAAAAACACCCATTACCGCAGACACGAGTTCGTTGTAAATGATGTCCGATCCTACCCCGAGAGTGTTGATGTACTCAGTAAAAGCATCAATGATGTCGGTTTCAAGCTGATCGGTGTCTACCCCAGAAAGAACATCAATAGAGAGGGTAACATTTTGGGTTACTATCGCGGGAGACTTCACTTGAACATTCACTCCGGCCGCTCTGAATCCGGGGTTATCCTCCGTTCCGTCTCCATCAATTACGCCTTGTACTTCGGTAATCTTAGCACTCGACACACCCCCCGCGCTACCATCATCGATGTAAAGATCAACATTCACATTAGACACGGGAGGAAACAACTCAACAACAGATACGCTGGTTATTCCCTCGACCGCCAGCGCTCCGGCAGACAGTCCCGCAAGGTTACATCTCCCCAAACCTTCAACGTAATCCTGAAAGCGTTTCTTATATGAGATGTCGGACTCTTCATCCACACCTCCCGTTGCTGCAAGAGCATTGGTAACAGAATCCACCCCAGAGATCGTGTCTTCAAGCACGGTGATCGTTCCAGAACTGACGTTGTATGCCGTTCCCACCTTCTCTGCTTCCGCTTCCACCGCCGCAGAGTCGGTGTTTCCTGCGGGTATGGTAGCGACTGCCGTAGTCAAAAAGCGGAGCCCACTGGAAGTCTTGAGTCGGGTTCCCGAAGGAATAGTAATCAACCCGTTTGCGGCATCTCGGGAGAAGACTACGTTGGCAGTGGCCTTGGTTCCAGACTTCCTCTCAAAATCAAATACTGATTCTTGTACATTGTCGAGGTATCTCCGATAGCCAAGGTACACTGCAACGTAGAGTTCTTCTATGCTGAGTGCCGCCCCTTCGCAGAAAGAGCGAATCACCGATCCCGGAGTTACATCTGTGATCTTAGATGAGTTCGCAACAATCCACGTAATCATGTCTGCGAGTATCTCGTCAAAGGTCTTTACTGTAAAAGCCACACTTGCCTCCTACGTTACCTTCGTTACGGGCAACGACTCTTCTGCCCCTACCACACCGATGTCCATACTAATATTCAGCGCGTCTCTGCCAAGGCTCACCACCATGTTGGTTACTGCACTGATTCTGGGGTCCTTCACCAAAGCAGTACGGATAGCTATCTTCAAGTACTTGATGGCAATCTCCGTTCCGGCTATACCTGCTTGTGCAGTTATGCCATAAGCGGCCTGCTTGATCATACTTCCAGAAGGAGTGTTGAGAATCAGATCAACCGCCTGCTCTACATTCTGGATACCACTCACCAAAGCAAGGTCCCCGCTCTCCTGAACAACAAGGTTACCGTTCTGATCGAGCCGAATATCCGTACCGTACGGGTCGCGAGCGGCATCCTCTGTCAGAATGAATTGCTCCTTATTTGCCTCAGCGTCTGTCTCTATCTGGATCGGAATGAAAATCTCATCGCCCGCAACGAGGTCAGCATTCGATGATATGTCAGCGTTCACTGAAGCAATGTAGGGCCAAAGGTCTTCATCTCCCAACTGATCCGAGGCAATACTCTGAAGGGTATCCTCTCCCCGAACCGTGTACACATTAAGACCGGAATAGGTATAGGACTGGGAATCTACGCTTCGCGACACTGTCGCAGACTCGGTATTTACCCCGGCATCAACTTCTAATTGTATGTTTCTCTCTCGCTGCCATCCTTCAGAAATCTGAAATCCGTACAGCCGAAGGCCCTCGTTGAGAGTTGCTCTGAGAAGCTCGACGCTTCCTACATAACGCTCAAAGGTGTACTTCCCCGCACGATAGGTGTCATACGCAACACCCAAAGCAGAGAAGGCGGTATCGATGAAGTTTTTTGCCACATCCAAAGGAGAAGTAACTACTCTTGTCGTCTGTGTGAGAAACCGATTGTAGCGTGTTCTAAGCTCAAGAGAACGAGCCTTGAGAAGAGCGGTCTGGTTGACCACATTCTGAACATCTCTGTAGAGGTCCTGCACCTTATCCAAGAAGCTATCAGCATCGTTGAGTGCAGCAAGAGGATTCTTCGATATTTTCGGAACATCCTTCCGTGTGGCTACCTTCAAAGCCTCCAGCTTTTCATACACGAACAGACTGATGGTATAGGGATACCGAAGAGGATTGTCAGAAGAGCGGTCAACGGCAAACTCAAGAAGAACACATTTGTATGCCTGTTCATCCGCGAGGTCATAGACCCGTAATTCGTATCGGTCGAATGCTCCCTTCGCTTGTTCCTTATACCGCATAATTTTGTTACGGAACTCATAGAAGGCTGTCTTTCCGGTGTATCCTTCAGAGTTGTCAGCGACCTTGCTCGATCCTGAGACTGCCGCACCAATGTCAGTAAAGGTTTTTGCTGGCCCCTTAGTCTTGTAAGTAGGAAAGGCATGCGTGGTTCCCGAGATTCCCTTCAACGTGATCTGAAGGTTGTCAGGGCCATAGTCATCCACGAACGCATTACCAAACGTCTTTGTGATAGACACCCGCTGTGCTTCTTTGATCGAGTAGGATTGGGGCGGCATAATGAGTGTAAATGATTCGATAATCTTTTCGCCTTTGCGATCCACTATTTCGAAGAGCCAACTCTTACTCAGAGGTCCTTCTAAAGAAACCTCGGGACCAAATCTTCCATACGGGTAAGTACGGCCGTAAGGAGACTTCTTTATGTTCGCCTCCCCAACTCCGGTTCGAGGCACCCCTAATCCTCTATTGAATAGATCACTCATTGCGCCGTCACCTTTGTTTGGCCTGCGTCACTTACCTTCACCGTTACATCCAACGTGCATCCACTGCTACCCGTTGTTCCGGGTATTCCAGTTACAGTCAGTTCGTCATCCTTTCGGATAACTGGCTTTCCTTCCCCCTCCATCTTAGCTGCGGTTGCGGCCATATTTCCTATGCCCACAGCAGTGGATGTGCAGGAACCATTGGTTACTCCTATAGGAATTGTTACTTGAACACCATCGAGAAATACAAACGCCCCTCCCGCTTTCACCTTAGACGAAGGTGCTCCTGTGAAAGTAGCAGGCGGCCCTGATACCGGAGGACCGTATGCAAGTGTAGCTGCGGTGTTCGCTACTTCCTTCAGAGCCATTACTGAAGTACCTCCAGATTTCCATTGACGGTAACGCTACTGGCTCCCATCAAGATTTCGTTCCCATTTCCATCGGTTAGGGTAAGATCACCAGTCCCCTCTACGATAATCGACCCATCAGACACATCGATCTTCACGTAGCTTCCATCGGGAGTCTCTACTGTTATTGTACCATCTTCTGCGACTTGAACCGAGGTCCCTGATTTCAGGATTCGCCGGTACTCCAGAGGCTTTTCTGCTTCGAGCACTGTCTTTGTGAATTGCTTACTCGCAGACCCTACAGCATCACTGAGAAACTCATTTGCCAGATAAGGAATGACGGTACCGATAATGACCTTGTGCCGAGTTCCATACGATGCGTGAATCACAATCACATAATCGCCAACTGCGGGGAGGTCCATCTCTCCATAATGCTCCCCGTCTACCAACCCCGCCTTGGTCATCACGGGAACGTTAGGAAGTTTCTGTTTATCGAAGGTCTCCAAATCACAAGTCATTCGATCAGAGTAGGTCACAAGAACCTTTGCCATGAATGGAGAGGTCAGGTTATGGAGAGGGTCCATAGTGGTGTCTTTGGTAAAGTTGATTCCTGCTTGTCTTACCTGTACATCTCTATTCTGCTGAATGTTCATTGAATTATGTTCCTCTTGAAGATTCGATCCTTCAATCCGATCTTTTGGTTGTTGTTGTAATCGTACCCTCGGGTCACGGTGAGGTCAGTGGTCAAAGGACCCATGTATTGCCATGTGTGTGCGATTCCCTCCACATAGAACGACCCTTCAATCCCATACACCCGGACCTTGTCTCCGATTCGAGGATCACGAAACTCCACATCCTCTTTTGATTCGTCAGGTACCATAAGGCGAAGAACCCCTGATAGGTACTCATCATTCAGCTTGAACCAATTGTACAGCGTCTGGGCGGCTCTGGCCGCAGCCCCCTTAGCTTCACCAGAAGTGATCTCTTGTTTATCTCCTGCGATAGACTCAACTCGGGTGTAGAAAAGCTCTGTGATCAACGGCTTGAACAGATACTTACCCACACGGTCCTCATCAACAATAGCCTGCCCAAGAAGAAGTCGAGCTATGTCGGACAGCTGAAAAGCGGGCTCTTTCACACTGTAGAAGGTATAGACCTCGTCCATACTTCTCGCGAGATCGAATCGTCGAAGATGACTGTTCGGTATCACAATGTCTTCTATTCCGTTCCAAACTGTCCCTTCGTTCCCGCTTGAATCAACAGTTCCATTGAATGGTGTAGGCCGAAACACAAGACACGCCTTCTCGGGAAGAGATGTTTCGTTGCTATCTACGTGTACCCTTCGAGGACCGTTGTCTATCCAGAACTCATTGAAGGGTCTCTGTACCAATTGATCTGCCAGCTGCCAGAAAGTGAGTGACCGTTCGGTTCCGTTGAACAGTTCAAATGTTCGAGGAAGAAACGGAGACTCGGCAGAAGTCAGCCCGGATTCTGCGTCCAAGTATTCATCAAGATAAGAAATAAACCCCTTCGCTCCGATAGCCTGAAGATAGTCTCGAAACGAACTATACAGAAGCGTAATCATCTCAGCAAAGGTAACACCATCCGTAGAAGCATCGAGAATCGCTTTGCTCAATTCCGCCGCTGCATCAATCAAAGCTTCTCCATCAATTCCCAATGCTGTTCCGAGACCCATGCCTACGTTCGCGTCCACCAATAACCCACCAAACTGTCGGCAGGTTATCGTAGCGTTTCTCCGAGGCTTGCCTTCTCTCGGATCGATCTCGCCAGTGTAGGATACTCGGGTTATGTAACCGATGAACTTGAGTACGCCAAACTCATAGATTCGAAGTACATCCATGGGTTTGAGAATGTCTAAGATATGAAGAGAGGTACTCTGCGGCATGACAGATAGTTGGCAAGAGCCTTGCGGAGCTTTGATTGACTTCTGAAATCGGTAGTTCTGAATATCTCGTGTTATATCCCGAGGTGATCCAGCAATGAACCCTTTCGGCCATTTCCAAAGGTCTACCTCGATTCTTATCTTTACTTGCCGACCATATTCGCTCACTGAGTCTTCTCCAAATTGTCGGTAAGAACGTACCCTTCGGCAGCGAGCGCCTGCTGAATACCTTCGAGCAGCTGAATCATGCGGTCTTCATTGTCCACGGTACTTACTTGGCTATTGACCCAAACTTCATACAGCTTACCAAGCGCCTGCAATGCTTCCTGCTGTTCCGGCGTTTCTCCCTCTCCCCCGTATCGACGCATGGCTCGGTTGAGGTATCTCGTAGCGATCAATCGGTAGGCTCCCTGATACTCATCCTCGCTTACCGCATCGGGATTTGCAGCCATTACCCCCATGAGGTCTTGCCATTCTTCAGACTGCGGGATTCCCGCACGCCGTCTCCAAAGATCAATTGTTTGAGCATCAAGCGTATCCGCGTGAATCTGAAGACCGTGGCGGTCGTCATCTTCCATTGCTCTAACAAGTTCCGGGCTATACCCTCCCCACGTCATCGAGAGCACGTCTTTGTTTGGAAGCTCGCCTCCCATAATGTTCTGAAAGAAGTTCTGAAAACCGGTTGTAAGCTGAAGCAAGGTCTTCTCTACATTCCGCAACATCTGAGCTTGTCGGATCGCGGTTACTCGAACTTCATCTTCATATCGAACAGACTCTCCTCCCGGCTTACGATACTTGAGTCGATCTTCTTCCCGTTGTTTCTCAGTGTCAGTAGCGATCCCTTCCTGAGTACGTATAAACGAGTCTACCTGACTCATCGATCCACCAAGATAGGACTGAAGACGAAGTCGAAGGAGATCGGTATCACCCCCGGTCCTTTGTTTCAGATACTGGTAGACCTGCGCGTTGACCTTATCCGGGTCCTGTTCCATGGCGAGCATGGTGTCCGTTACAGACATTCCGGTCCCGCGCATAGCTTGGAAAGCGATAATGTCTTCGGGGCGCTGTACCCGAGCAGCCTGCATGCCTCTTTGTTGTGCCATCTGATTCATTGCGGTGGCTCCCTGAATGGACAACCCACCAAACCGCCCATAAGCTTCGAGCATGTATTGTCGACGATTCACACGCTCAACCGTCATATCGACCCCTTGGCTGAGTGCGGTGTCGATACTCTGCGTGAGTGTTCGCATGAACTCACCCAGATTCTCTTGGCCGAACGCTCCGGCCATTCTGCCAATACGTTTGTAACCCCCAGCGAAACCGCCAAACTGCTGAAGATCAACCCCTCCTCGGGTGAGCGTACCAAGGTATTGTGCTGCTGCGGTAGGATCGAGACCGAGTTCTCGGGAAGCCTCCATAAGGGCATTCGATACTCCAAGCGTTCCTGCCTGCCCTCCAGCTACACCCGCCTGTGATCCTGCGGCAAAGAACTGCCGGACCATATCCAACGGGACACCTTTACGTCCGTATCCCGCCATGACGCCTTCAATTTCGTTGTACCCTCGACCGAGTCTTTGAGCCATCCCCGTTCCGAAGATGCTCTGCATCCGCTCCCACTCATTCTCGGCCCACCGTTGTCCGGTCATGGCAAGAGCGCCACCGGCAGCCAAAGCTATTCCTGCACCTCCAAGGAATGGAGCCACGCCGGACAGAGCACCTCCTACGGCGGCCCCTCCCCGCCCACTCGATGCGGCTTCGGCCACACCCGCCCCTTGGTTGATGAAGGAAGGTCTAAGAGCAGCATTGTAGTTTCTATTGGATTGTTCGCGATCCCGAGCATTGATTCGCTCTCGCTGTGAGCGTTCTTCTCGGTTTGCTACATCTGCCGGAGAACTTCCTCCAGCGACTACTCCTCCAGCAGAAGACGTAGCACGAGCAAAGGGATCGGTTTCCCCGATCCCTGTTGCTGAGAGGTTCTTAGCGGCAGTTCCCGCTTCTTTATACGCTTCAGTGATCTTCCGAATCTCTCGGGCTGCCTGATCAGCGCCCTGAGCATCAAGCTTAATTCGGCTGATAATGTCCGGCACCTACCGCCTCCTACGATTGAGGGTATCCAGCTTTTTCCAACTGCTCCCTCATACGCCTGATCTGTTCCGGCGTATATCCCAACCCTTTGAAGTTCTTCTCGTCGGACTTCGATATCACAGGAGCCTGTTCCTGCTTATCGTGCCACTGCTTCAGTTGCTCCGACGACGGTAGCGTTAGCCATGACTGAAACAACAACCCTTTTTGATTGTCCGTCAGTCGTTTGTATCGTTCGTCTGTGGGCAGCACCCGAAAATGGTGGATTACCCACAGGTCCAACGAATGGGCTTTCGCTACCTCTTCAGGATCAGTCTCCCTTAAATCGCTCTTGAAACTGGCTGCGAAACCGCAGATACCCCCCGTACAGTGTCTGGATGCAGCGGTCGTCGTAGCAAGTCCATGCGGTCTTGAACCAATTTGGGCTCTCGTCTCGGTCCACAAGTTGGTCGACGTAGGCAGTAGCTTCCACTCTCTGGACGTGCTCCTCTGGGAATGACGTTCTCGGCATACCTCCCAGTCTCTTTGCGATGTCTGCCTCAATCAGAGACAGTTCAAAGGGAGTTGGGTATCTCAGGGTGAACGTTTCTCCCTTGTAAACGACAGTAAACGTGAGATCGTCCTCAGTTAGGACCATCTCTCCTACGCGGTACTCTTGATTGCTTGAGTCCACACTCTTAGCCATGTCTCTCTCCTCTCTTGTGAAATCGCCCCGGCAGGAAAGCCTACCGGGGAGTTATCCTAAGTAGTTCGTTCGACCGACATCAACCGCAGGTTCGCGGTGACATAGGAGTTCGGTGTGATCTGCACACCATTACTCGCAATCATGACCTTGCGGAACTGATTGACGAGTTGTCCAGTTGCGGTGTTCAGGAACTGTAGGGTGTCGAACTCTCCGGGCTTGCCGTCGTTCGACTGAACCTGACTCCGCGTCGGGATGAACTCCGCGAGCGCTACCTGACCACCGTCAGGCCACGGTCCCTCTCCCGGTCTCTCCGGTACGAAGGTCGATAGGGTCACGGTACATGAATACCCTTGAGAGTCGTAGTCGACGGGTCCGTGGTAGTTGAGCACGTTGGCCGGGTTTACTGCCCAGTCTTCATCGTAACTCGCTCCCGTTGAGAGCCCTACCGCCTGACCGTTCAGGAGAACCTGCACCCATGCTCCCCCAGCTAAGATTTTCTGAGCCATCTATTTACTCCTTACAGTTCTGCAACCAGTTCATGGAAGTGATTTGTCACAAACTGGAAGTTCACCGGCAGCGTCACATAGGCGTCGTAGTCGACGAACACCTGATCCGCATTCAGGGTGATCTGGACGTTCCACCAAGCTACCCCACTCACAGGGTCCTTAATGAATAGGCCCAAGTCCTCATAGATCGCGAGCCGTGCTTGGACCGCGCCCTTCAAGACCCCTCCAGTAACCGAAGTACCCGGCTGACCAATGAACTGCTGTTCAAGAGCCTCCCGAAGATCGCGAGATGCAAAGTACATTTCGGTAACGACCGAGAACTCATTGAACTTGAGGTCGTTCGTCTGGTAGGTGTTGAATTGCCGAACCAGATGCGGGATGCCGTTGACGTTGTAGTTGATTGCGGCCACACCGTTCTTGAGCAGGTTCTCCAGATTGGTATCAGAGAGCTTCCACTCCAGTTCGATGAAGTTGAGTTCCTTGAACGTCAGCGGCTGGTTGATCGCCAAGGCACACTTGGCACCCATCAACATACAGGCAGCGTAGGAGCCCCCGTAGTTTTGAATCACACCATTCACGTCTCGCTGCGTTCCACCATTGAACACGTACATACCGTTCTTCGAATTGAGTGTCTGTGCCGCACTGATCGCACTCGTAATCTCCGTACTCATCTGCCCGGTCTTGTACGGCGCTCCTACAAGGAACTGCCTCTCTCTCCGTCCAGTCACCGCGCTCATCTGTTCACAGTGTGTCTTGATCGAAGCGTGGGCCGCAGAATCGGAATCAGGAGTACTGATGAATTGAATATCTTCAGCTTCCAGCATCGTGAGCGCATTCGACCACGCGGTTGCATCGTACGTTCCCTCGGTTCCGCCAGTAAGGAAAGTAGCGGCAAGATTTTCGGGGATCACACGGTCATTCGCTGCGTTCGCTGCGGCAGCACTGATCCGGGCAGAGCCCGCATTGATTGTGTCAATGATTGCTTGGAATGTGCTTTCTGCGGTGTAGGAAGCGCTATTGATGTCTTGCGCGGATACTGCATCAAGTTTCAGAGGGCTTGCGTTCTCCTGTCCAGCGACTGCCGAACAAGTGAAGTCGGTTTGAGAATTGATGTACGCTACAAGCTCCCCAACCGTGTTGTAGTCTCCCAATGTTATGCTCAATCCACCAGCACTCGTGGTAAGTGTTTGTGTGCCAGAGTTGTTCACAATAGTCATTGTACACGCACCACCGGTGTACTCGATGGTAAAGCTCTGTCGACGGATGTCGTCAAAGGTCTCTGCGGGATCGCTTTGGAACTCGACAGTCACCTTCTTTCCGTAGTTGGTTCCGGCCTCCAAGGTGACCTTGATCTGATTTACATACAGACCATAGTCCCGACTGGTAAGCATGATCATATCGTTCGCGCTTCCATCGACCAGATTTACCGATGCCTGTGTTGCCGGATTTACTCGAACCGCAAACACTCTTTGCGGGTTTAATCCCCCGCCCGGATTGAAAGCGAGTCGGACAGCTTCCATCAGAGGTCCACTGCGAAGCGTACCTACTGCCTCAGCGATGGTGTTGAACTGAAGCAACGTAGTGGGTTCGCCCCCTGTGCTCTGTCCCATGACCACGCCATTATTGGCAGAGGCTAACCCCGCAGCACCCTTTACCGAGTCGATACGTGAGTATGCGCCCGGTATGATGTGCGAGCTAATCTGACCCGCACTCTGAAACGTGCGAAAGTTCAGACTCATTTGTTACCCCCCATGTATTGACTGAGCGCTTTGTCCCAGTCTTCTTTCGTCTTCAGTATACCACGGAACTTGACCCCAACATAGGACCGCACATATACATCCATTACCTTTGCGTAAAGCTGTACGTACTTATCGAATGAGAGTTTCGTAGGCTCAGCTTTCATCGTCTTTGCTTCAGATTTTGGTTCTACTAAAACTTCAGAATCAACTGATGAGTGCGTTGACTGTTTCTTAGCCATTGACCGCTCCTAATGTGAAGAATACTGGCAGAGTTTTGGTATCTACTTCTCCGATAGTGCTCACTCCGGTATCGATCAAGATAGCTTCATGGTTCATCGACATAGATACCGACACATTAGCACCATACAAAAGCTTACCAAAATCAAGGTTGATATCCCCTGAACGCCGACCGCTGATCTGGGCCAAATCCAGACCCTCGTTGTTATGCACGTTCGTCCGCTCCTGCGTTACAAAGTGGCACACCATATCAAACAGGAAGCTGGTAATCTCTTTGTTCTCACTCCAGATATTGAAGTCGAGAGAGTGGCTGGTGTGATATCGCTTCACGATTCCAACAACAGACCCGGCTTCATTGACGGCATCTTGAACCATTTGCCACCCGGTGTCCGATACAAATACCTTCCCCGCCTGTCGATAACCGTCCAACGTTGCGACCTCTGCTGGACTGAGTACTTCGGCTCTGAAATCGTCAGCAAGTACTTCGGCGTCCACATTGAGATTCGTATCAGCGATGGTAATCGAAGGAAAGACGTTCACGTTCTGGTTATCTCCGAGCACCTCCTGTGCAAGCAGGATCGCAAAGGGGTGTACGGTACCTACCCGTACCCGATTGAAGTTGGGAAATATTGAGGAATACCCTACCGTTTCGAGAAAACTCTTCAACGCTCTGGAGAGAGGAAGTTCCGGGTTCTCGGACTCCATGATATAGATATACCGCTGGTTCACATTAGCGGGTCTGACGGTCGCTCTGGAAGTCTTGAATGCCTGTGCCATCACTTCAAATCCTGTTCTATCGCCTTCTTGAGAATCTCTTCAGCGAAGGGCTGCATGAAGTCAACTACCGCCTTTCGAACTGGCCACGGGTCCTGTTCCGGGACAATCCAACTCATTGGATCGCTCGCAGCAGACACGACACGGAAAGTCAAGTAGCTCGACGAGCGGGCACGTTGCGTTGATGCTTGCATAGCAACCATACCTGCGTAGCGGCCGCTTTTTTGCTGGTACTCCCCTACTACTTTCCCTTTCCGGGTTATCACTTTCTTTTGCATCCCCCGAGTCGATTCCTTGTCGTATCTCTCCCCCCATGAATAACTCCTGCCTCCCGGCTGAGCACTCGATTTGGTCTGGTAACTATGCCCGCCTGTTTGGGAGGCTCCCGTCCTCTTTCTTTCATCCGCCTCCTTCATCTGAGCACTAAAGTTCTTATAGACCGAAATCGGCATGGGGTTATTTCGGTAGGGGTCGCTTCCGGGAGTTCCATGACGGAACGCTACGATGTTGTATCTCCCTTTCTTTCCCTGCCGAGAGTTTGGCCCCGAGAGCAGACCCGGTTTCAAGTCGATCAAGCCATGACCGTGTTCGAGAAGTTCAGTAACCGATTTTCCACTGCGAGTAGTATAGCTGGTGTAGACCTCCCATGTAGTTGGACTGATCTGTCGTCTTTCTATGGTTCGGTGGTATTGCTTCGAGTTTATCACAAACGGCAGACCGGGAAGCTTGGCTCCACTGGCGGCCCGCATCCACGCTTCCTGATACTTCGTGCTCAGATATTCCACCGCCTGCATGGTTGCTGAAAGTGTTTGAGAGCCCCGACCCTTCTTCATCAACTGAACGAACTCGGGGACTTGTTCTTCTACAGATACTCTCAGCGTTCCTGCCATCAGTACGTTACCTTTTCATGCGTCCGGTCAAACAGCTTCACACTCACCCGATTTACAAACGACTTGTTCTCCGAGTTTCTCAGTGTGTGCAGATTCGTCAACGCGGTATAGGTTGGATGATAGGTGAACTGCACAGTATATGGAACCGCAGGCTTTGTTACGTTCCACTTCAACTCATCTCGACCGAATATCTCGACATCGTTTCCTATGCCGGGAGTGTACTCAGTACCTGCTTTCGACACCACTCGTAGAAGTCGTGAGAGATCAAAGAAAGAAGTGATCTTATCATTACCTCCGGCCGCTGTCCGAGGATCGATCACCACGGTACCTATCTGCTCTTGAGCAAGCGCGGTAAACAGGTCCTCCGGCGCGGGCTGTGCCCAATAGGGAGTTACCAGAACCGCATCCGCATCTTCCAAAACGTAAGGCTGCTCATATCGCATTCGCCCGGTAACGCCGGTAAGCATGAAATTGAAAGGCTTGATGTAAAGATAATCTACCTCTAACATATCTCCACTTTGCCACGTCCCCAATCCTATGAGCGTGACAAACTCCTTGCTGATACTATCAACCTCATAGGTTTCGTCTCGGTCCACATTGTAGACTCTACTCACGCTCTTTACCGATCCTTCAAAGCTCTTTCCCTCATCACTGAATCGGCTTGCTATGGTTCTCAAAATGTAGCGAGCAGAATCGTATACCTCGGAGTTTTCTGCGGTGACAGATACGTATGGAGTATACGAGTAGTTCACAGACAACGGTCGATAAGGTTTTGGATACGGCTGGGCCAGCTGAATGTACGAGCCGTCAACTGGCTGACTACCCAACGGAACAACGGCACCCTTATGAAACACAGAAACCGTTCCCGGAACTATTGGAGCGAAGTTTGGTGTGATCCGCCCTTCACTATTCGTCTTCAGTTCTCCCACAATAGAAAACGTCTCAGGCTCTCGATACAATCTTCCCCGCCCACCGCACAAAGTGCATTGCGGATCAGGCTGCATAGTTTCTGAACGGACACACGGACACTTCGTTGCTTGTATCCATCGAAGCCACTGTCCGTGGCGTACAAGAGCATCCTCGTAACGACGTACTGTTTGGTAAGTTCTGAATTGATCGCTCACACTCTCAACTCTCCAAACTGAGCCACCACGCTACTCAGTCCTGCTTTCTCCGGGATAAACGTAGAACGCCTCTCAGCGCCTTGTGAGAGCCCAGAGACGGGCTTTTCAAGGGTTTCTGGTACTGCAACACCGTCATCAAAGAGAACACGATGTCTATACTCCTCTCTCTTGCCGGGATTCCAGTTTTTTAAGCTTCTGTAATACCCCACAATCCGGGTGTACACCTCACACGGTGATCCCTCCACACTCTCAAGCTCGCGTTTCTTCTTAGCAATCTCCAGATCAATCTCTTCGAGAGTCTTTACAGACATAGTGTTTGCTCCTCAATAATGGGTCGAAAATGAAACCCAAAAGCAAAGTCATCTTCATCAAACTCAACGGTTACATACGGATGGGGAGAATAGGGAAACCTTTCTCTTTTCACCTTAGCATCTACCGTAACAGGGAAGGACACTTGTTTCGTATTCGAACACGCGTGAGGCTCTGGAACGAATCCTCCAGACAAGATATACCCGTGCATATGCTGGCCACAATACGGGCATACTCCAAAATCTGGATAGTGAATAGGTGATCCTGTTGTGATTTCTTCCATATCACGCCCCTACAAAACTAATCGGAATCGGAGCAAACTTATACCTATTCCTCTCCAACCATGCTGTGATCTCATCAGAATACTGTTTGATTCTCGCCCCGAAGTATGCACTCGTCGCGCTCTGGGTCGATGAGAAGCTCTCGCTCAATCCATCCAGACTTACCGATTGAGAAGAGAACCCTGCGAGCAGCCCATCACCAATTACCGCAAGGGTCTTGATCGTTGCGTACTTTGCAATGGTGCTCCGCAAACCTTCAGGTACCAATCCCGCATTCTTGAATCCGGTCTCATAGTCGAACTCGAAGGCTCCGGGATACCTCTTCGAATATTGATTCGTCCACAAAGGTCCATACACAGAGTACGGTCCGAACGTGAATCCTCCCTGCGGGAACATGCGCAGTTGACCAAACTGCTTGTGTATCCTGATCCAGTTGTTGTCTACCATATCCATGATCTCTCCCCTTACCGGAGAGAGCCACTTTGCCCGAGTCACTTTGATAACTGGCCAATGTCTTAGCTGGATGAATCCATAATCCTGCCAAAGATTCGGATCGAAGTCGTAGGGATCGTCTTCATGCGTGTAATCAACCCCTTCTCTCCACAATCTGGATTGTATGAGGTTGTCATCAGGATTTGTTGCGTACTTCTTTCGCAGGATATCCATAGTCAGATAGTCCTCGAACTCTCCAATGGCTTCGAGCACGATCTGTCTAAACTGTTCATCTTCCCATTCACTTTGGGCGATGTCTGATCCAACGGAATCTATCCCAAACATCATGGTATATCGCATATCGTCAGGGGTATACAACTCTCCCCATTCTCTTGGAGGAGGTGAATAGTTTCCAAAAGTCCAGCCATACTTTTCGTCGACCGTTCCCCCCTGTCTTGCAGCGGACTTAGGAGACTCTGGTCCCGAGGGTTCCTTATAGTAGCTGGACTTATACCAATGAGAACTTGTTCCCGTAGCGTCTGTGTAGAAATAGACAGTTATCTCTGGGACAAGATTCAAACGAGTGGAAACGTCTGTGATTTCGGTGTATGTTCCGTTTTCAGAGTCGGAACGATACACCTTTATTCTGTCGTATACTTCAACGAGGTCTTCAACGTCAGAGACGCTGATAGAAAGTTGGATCATGCAGCGCCTCCTTTAGGAAGCAGCAAGAGAAAAGGTGTAGGTTATCTCCAAAGAGTCACCATTGTCTGCCGCTTTGTCACCCCCGGAAAAAGCACCCCCGCTAAACAACGTACCAGTTGTACCACTCGCTGCGGAAGCTACAAACGCACCCCCAATAGTTGTTCCGTCCTGATTAATCGCAAACGCTGCTTTGCTTGCACTGTTGTCTACAGACTTTGCGCTCCGAACTTTCACCCATTCTTTTCGGTCTCCGGTATAGTTCGAAATCTCTGTCCATCCGGGGTGAGAAGCAAGCGTATCTCCGTCTACCACGGAAGGGGTGCTGTCCATAAGACCGATATACCATGTACTAACCTTTGCGGTTGCTCCAAGAACCACATCCAAAGTGTGATGGATTCCAGAGGCTACCCAAAGATTTACTATCTCGTCTTTCCACCGAATGGTTCCGTCTTTCCTCCGACAGGTAACCACGTACTTACCTCCGCCATAACCCTTCGTCAGAACCTGCCTACCCGCTCTGAGTGTGGCAGAAACCGAACTTTCACCTTTGCCTTTAGTAACCATTTGACCCTCCTACTGGTCGGATTTAGTTGCCGTTATGTTTGGTGCCTGAAGCGTTGGCTTTGCTGACGTTATATCCAACGCCCGATTCTCTATTACTGTCAGTATAACATGAATAGTGTCTGAACCAATTCCCTGCTCTACTTTCGAAGCAATGATGGCTCCCACCGTTTCGATTACTGCTTGATCAAAACCCTCTCCCCCAGAGACCACCTCAACAAACTGTAATCTGGAAGGAACCCCCGCATCTTCACCCTCTCCAGAAACGCTTACTGATCCTTGAAGGGTTGCCGTTACTTGTCTTCCCTCTGAACCAGTTCCACCATCAAATACCCGAGCAACGATAATAGCTTCCCAAAAACTATCGTCTGCCCCAATTCCAGATTCAAAGAACTCCGCAGAGAAGGAAGCTCTAATTTCTAAAGCATCAAAACCAATACCCGAATCTTCCAAACCAGAACGCAATATCGCTGTAGGAGACTCTGAAGAAGAACCTGTGCCTGAATCTGACACGCTCCCAGAAATAAGCCGTTCAAATACCGCAGGAAAGTCTGACCCTGTTCCAGAATCTGAAAGAACTTCGTACAAGCTCGTCTTTTCTGAAATGAGTTCCGTACCAATTCCAGAATCTACTAAAGAACGTGATATCAGAATGTATCGAGATACGGAATCAGACCCTGCTCCAGAATCCGACACTTCAGCAAAGACCAAAATTATGGCTTCCTGTAAATCGTTTCCTGCTCCAGAATCAGAAACAGATCGAGTATATGTAGCTTGAACTGTTCTTGAATCTGTTCCTAAGCCTGAGTCAATAAATGAAGCTAACAGAGAAGCTAAAACAGCAATCGCTTCAGAGCCCGTTCCAGAATCCTCTACTGAAGCTCTTCGAATAATATCAGTAAGTAAGGAATCACTTCCCACCCCAGAATCAACAAGATTTGAGAGAAGGTAAGCCAGAATACTCAAAGTATCGGTTCCCACTCCAGAGTCCAACAACGTAGCAAAGGCAGATAGGACCTCACTAAGAGAATCGACACCTACCCCCGAATCTAAAAGAGTTGAAATCAAGTAGGATGTTGGGCTTAAAGTATCTGCTCCCGTTCCACTGTCCGAAACACTTGCAGAAACTAAGGTTGTCTCATCTAAGTATACGTAGGCCCCAATCTCCCACCCTAATCCATTATCATCCTGATCAATCGTTGCCACACCGTCGGGCCATGTTGACGTTGGGTCGAG